>DASVRY010000540.1:0-16807 GCA_036388395.1 Chthoniobacteraceae bacterium | reverse complement strand
CTCCGGATGAACGTCGCGTTCTTCATCCCGCCGCCAGCGCAGCGCATCGGCGGCCTCGAGGCCGCGATCGAGAGCTTGCGCACGGCGCTGGAGCGGCGGGGAGTTCCAGTCACGAATGACCTCAACGGCGCGCATACCGTCGCTCATTTCCACGGGCTTTGGCAGCGACCATTCGCCCGGCTTGCTGCGGATTGCCGCGCCCGGAACATCCCGTATGTTGTCTCCCCGCACGGAATGCTCGAGCCTTGGGCCTGGCGTCACAAGTGGTGGAAAAAGTGGCCTTACTTCCAACTGGTCGAGAAAGGCATGCTGAACGGGGCCGATCTCGTCGTGGCCACTGCTGCCGCGGAAGCTCGCCGGCTCCAGGCGTTCCTGCCAAGACAGCGCATTGAAGCAGTGCCACTCGGGCTCACCGGCGACGCACGCCCAGAGTACGAGAACGCCCGCCGACAACTCGGCTGGGCGCCCCACGAACGCGTCCTTCTTTTCCTCTCACGCATCCATGTCAAGAAGGGCCTCAACCTGCTGCTCGAGGCACTTGCCAGCATGCCGCATCCCGAGCACCTGCGGCTCGTCGTTGTCGGCGAAGGCGCGAAAGATTACGTCCGAGGCCTCCACCACTTCGCTGACAAGCATGCGGCGGAGCTTCCGCGGATTGATTGGCAAGGCGCGGTCTGGGGCTATGAACGGTGGCCCTACTTCCAAGGCGCGGATCTTTTTTGTCTCCCGACGCATTCGGAGAATTTCGGCCTCGCGGTTCTCGAAGCATGTCAGGTGGGAACTCCTGTACTCACGACCACCGGCACCCCATGGGCAGACGACTTGGGCAACGGCAGGGGTTACATCAGCGAACCTTCGGTCGAGAGTATTCGCGACGCGCTCCAAATCTATTTCTCACGGCCAATCTTGGAGGCGTCTGCGCGGCAGGCCCTGTCGGATTGGGCGTGGTCGACGTTCAACTGGGATGTACTTTCGGACCAGTATTCCTCGATATATCGTCGCCTCCTCACATCGACTGAGAAACATGGCTGATCCGCAACGCCTCAACGCACGCGAAGCACAGGCCGGCTTTCACCGCGGCCTATTCATTACGCCCGTCGCACCGTGGAATTCCTTCGGCGGCACTGCGACGGTTTCACGGAATCTCACCTCACTTTTCATCGAAGCCATGCCGACACACGTCTGCTGCTTGCGGGCCAATGAAGCCGGCATATACCCGCAGATGATGCATGGCGCGACTGTGCTCAGCGGTCCCGTGACAAAGTTTGGCCGTCAGGTGCGTTTCTTCTTCGATTGGAGCCGAGAGTCCTTTGCCCATCGGCAATTTGAGCGAAGGAAGGTGCGACAGCGGCTCACTGCGCTTCTCGCCGAGCAGCGCCCCGCCTTTGTCGTTCTCGACCACATTTTCTCCGCCTGGGTGATCGATCTATTGCCGCGGGATCTGCCTCTCGTTTTCATCGCCCACGACGACATGGTAGCTTATGCGGACTCGATGCTCCGGCTGCACCCCGCGTTTTCGAAGCGCGTCCGGCTCAGTGGACTCCGCCGCCAATATAAAGGTCTTCAGGAGAAGGTCGTGAAGCGCAGCGAACTCGTGCTGACAATGACGGAAGAGGACGCGGCGATCTTCCGCGTATCGTCGACGTCCCAAGTGGAAGTTGCTCCCCTCTTTTTCGAGTTTCCACAAATCTCCACGCGGCCCGGAGCCGAATTTAGCTATCTGCTGGCCACGGGGAGCTTCGATACGTGGGAGAAACGTCTCGGCCTTTCTCGATTTGTGAGGGAGATCTTTGCCCCACTGCAGAATTCGTTTGGCGATCTGCGACTCATGGTCGCAGGACGTATTCCCCATGATCTTCAGCGGACGCTTGATCTGCCCCCGTCAGTCTTGGAGATCGTTCACCAGCCTTCCGAGGAACGGATGCAGCAGGTCATCGCAGGGGCTTCAGCAGCCGTGGTGCTGGATCTACAGTCCTCCGGACTGAAGATCAAAACGGTGGAACTCGCAACCGCCGGCTTACCGATCCTCAGTTGGCCGCCGGGCTTGGAAGGCACCGGGCTTGTTGATGAAGAGAGCTGCTTGCTCGCCAGCACGACCGAGGAATTCACACACAAGCTCCACCAACTCTTCCGGGATAGAGAGCTGCGACAGCGCCTCGGCGACGTGGCTCGTGCCACGATGCTGGAACGTTTTTCGAGGGCGAAAGCCAGGGCTGAGCTGGAAAAGCTAAAGCCGCTGTTCTTTGCTGATCGATGATCCGCTGGCGGTTTCCAGTGACGCAAATCGGGAGACTGAGGCGGGGAGCTTAATTCACCGCATCTCAACCGTAGTCCACCTAATCAGAGGTGAATAGCCATCGGTCGGAGTTCGGAACGGGCTTTCGTTCGAACCCGAACCCGCAACCGGAGCGGGCTAGAAGCATGCGCGAGCTCGGAGCTGCTCTTTACGTCGGAGGTTGCCCACCGGCAGGTGTGCACCACCGGTCAGGAGACCTATGCTCCCGTCGGAGACGGCGTGGCTACGCCGTTCTCCGGGGGGCACAGGCCTCCCGTGTGTCGCAGCAAACACCGGTCCGGTGCATCTGAGACGTGGATGGTTCATCTGCGATAGACTCCCTTCCGCCACTTAGACTGCAATCTAAGCCGCACAGTTCGCGCGGTGCCGAATCCCAATCACCTCATTTAAGCGGCGTAATACTTAGGATACCGGTAATAGTAGTAATCCGGCATCTCTGTATCGACACAGTTGAGGATGAGACCAAGGACATTCACCTGGCGCTGATAGAGTGCATTGAGGGAGTTCTGAGTCAGGCGAGCTGAGGTGAATTGCGCGCGGATGACCATCAAAGTCCCGTCGAAGTGTGGTGCCAACGTCGGCGTATCATCTGTGGCCAGAATCGGAGCCGTGTTGAAGATCACGAGGTCGTATTCCTCTTTAAACTCCTCCAGCATCTTTTCCATCATCGGTTTGAGCAGGAGCTCGCCGGATTGGTTCGTCACCGGCCCACGGGGAATCAGCGTCAGCGTCGGATATGGCGTCGACTGCAAGGCCGATTTCCAAGGCACTTCGCCACGAAGAATGCTTGAGAGACCATGACGGCCGTCGGTGTCGAAGAGCGCAGCCAGGTCGCCGCGGCGAAGATCTGCATCGACAAGCAACACGCGGGCACCGGAAGCCGCCATCGTCACCGCTAGATTACTCGCGACGGTCGACTTCCCTTCGTTCGGAATTGCGCTCGTGATGAGGAGCGTCTTCAGCTCCTCCTGGTTCGGCATGAAGATAAGCGAGGATCGCAAGCTGCGGAAAGCTTCCGCATAGCTGTAGCGTTCGTCTTCCGGCTGCAGCAGTGGCAGACCGGACTCTTTCCGCGTGTCGGTGACATTCGGGATTTGGCCGAGGATTGGCTCCGAGAAATGTTCGATCATCTCGGTCGACGACGAAAGTCGGTCATCGGACTTATCGAGGAAGAAGAGAATAGCTCCCCCAACTAGCAGGCCTCCGATAAGGCCGATCAGCAGATGCTTCACTGCACCTTTTGGCACTGGAGCCGGTGGGGTCGCTTTCTGCACCACCTGCAATCCGCCAGCGTTGATGCCGCTGCCAATTTTGATTTTGTCCATCTGGGCGATGAGCTTTTCCTGGAGCCCCTGCGTCCGCGCCACAGCGGCTTGAAGGCGCTGATATTCCGCGTCTTTGCGGCTGGCTTCCTCAACTTTTGCGGACCAGTCGGCAATGCCACTTTCAAGGCTCATCAACTCAGCTTTGATGGTCGCAATCCGAGCCTGAGCTGCGCCTGCACTTTGCTTTTTCAGGAATTCGATCTGCCGCTCTGCCCGCGCAAGGTCCATCTTGAGCGCCTTCATCCGGGGATGCGCGTCTTTCCAGACGGTGCTCCGCTCCTCCATTTCTGCCCGCTTCATCGCGAGCTGATTATTTGCCTGGAGATATTGACCGTAAAGCTCATTGCCCACGCCACCTTCACCCTGGCTTGGGTCGACGTTCTCACCACCCGCAGAACGCTGCGCAGCAGGCGCGCTGGGGCCCGAATTAAGCAACTGCTCCGGGGTGAGGTTCTCCAGCCGCTGCAGTTCAGTTTTAAGTTTGGCTTGGCGTGTTTTTAGATCAGCGAGGAAGGTTGCGGAACTCGTCGCCTGCTCCTTCCAGAAGTGCATGTTGTTCTTCTCGATAAACGCATCGAGTTCCGCCTTCTCCTTGGCGTGTTCCCTCCGGTATGTGGCGAGTTCTCCAGTGATGTCCACCGCCACATCAGTGATTGCCTGCCCTCGCACTTGCTGACGCGACGCGATGAAGGACGCGACGACCGTGTCGACGTAGCGACGGGTGTACTCCGGGTTCGTGCCGCTGCCGACAATACTGAAGATGGATGTCCGCGGAATGAGCATCGGCTCAACGCTCACCTCCGGCGCGCCCAGCTCCGGTGCCTCCATCTCGAGCCGCTCTCGAGCTGCGCGATGAATGTCGGGGCCTTGGAGCATTTTGAGCGTGTTCCCTAGGAAAGTGTCTGTCGACTCCCGGAATTTGATACTTGTTTCGTCGAGGTTATCCAGCTGTTCGCGGACGCTGATCTGGCTCGTCGACTCGTAGAGATCCGGTTTCCGCGACACCACCCACCCCTGATAGGCCAAGCCCAGGCAAACGGTGAGTAGCGGGATCCACCAGTGCCGGCGCAGCAGAGTGCGCAAACGGTAAAACTTTAGCCCCAGAGTGGAGCCAATCGAGCGAGAAGGAGCAGTGAGATTCGGGATGTCCATTGTGACTGCCGCTTAAAAATTGATCCACTTGCGAGGTACGAAGACGCGGTCGCCATCTCCGAGCACCATGTCGTTTGCCACGTCGCCCTCTCGTTCGATCTTCTTCACATCGACGACGAAGGATTCGTTCTTTCCACCGCTTCGGCGGGTCACCTGAACCTTTGATGGATTCCCGAATTCTTTAACCCCCCCAGCCCGCAGAATGGCTTCATTGAGCGTGAGATTATCACCCGCAAAGATTTCGATCACCCCAGGCGCGCGCACCTCCCCCGTCACGTGGATCTTGCCCATTGTCGCCTTGGTGTTCACCTGATCAATTGACAGGCGCACCGTGGCTTTATGGTAGAATTCCGCTTCGAGCTGGCGCTCGATTTCCGCGGCCGCCTCCCGCGTTGTTTTGCCGGCTACACGAACTCGGCTGAGTGGCGGAACGTCCAGATCCCCCGTTGCGGTGACCACTTTCGAGACAGGCGCGTCTCGATCTTCCATGATCTCAATAGAGACCATATCGCCCACTGAAAGCTTCTTATTTTGATCAACCAGCAGTGACCGCTCTGCCGGCACCGTAGCAGCAGGTGCGACTGGCGCTGCTGACCCAAATCCCGCCGGCGCTGCGCCTTGTCCGCTCGACACCGGCTCAGCTCGCCGTGTGATCTGCTGGGCCTCCCCCGTCATGGCCGCCAAACACAATGTGGCGGTGAAAATCGCGAATCGGATTAGACGGTTAGGCATAGGCCATAAGAAGAGGTTAGAATTTGTAGTAGACGCTCAAGAACGCGAGATTCTGGTAGTAATCCGAGCCCTCGATGTTTGAGTCTTTGATGAGAAAGCGATAATCGAGCCCAAGCGTGATAGAATTTGTCAAATCGTGACGAAGTGCCAATGCCGCACCGAATCGAGTGGCTTCCTCGCTAACCAAACCAGAGCTTTCATAGTACTCCCAGAACACTGTCGGCGCCAATTGCGTCTTCGGGAAGAGCTTCCACTCCGCGCTGTACTCGACGTGATACAGATCGTAAAAGTTCGAACCGAACCCAATCTCGGCGGTCTTTGAACCAGAGACGCGGTGCCGGAAGTTCTCGGTTGGACGGTTATTGATCTCAAACTTCACGTAGTAAGAGTTCGAATCCTCTTCGTCACGGAAGAGCGCACGCTCCTCTTCGTCGAGCTCGCTGAAGAAGGCGTCGTCGAAGGTCGAGGCGCCATCATACTGCAGCTGCTGATAGCCCGCTTCGAGATACAGATTCGTGAAGTCCGAGATCTGCCACTCGACAAAAGGGCCAACCATGATGCTGTCCGCGTCCTGCCGCTCGCCAGTCTCAAAGTTGATAAAGCTGTAGGAAGCGTTGAGACCAACCTTCACCGGTGGGATAATCTGGAACCCAGGCTTGATGAAAATCGTGTCAATGGAGCGCTCTTCGGAAGAGAACTCATCATCTTTTGGCCACAGGTTGTAGTGATCGTAACCGGCGGAAATATCGACGTACTGGTTGATCTGCCAATCCGCCTGCGCACCGATCTGATTCTCCCAGCGGCGATATACCGCGACGTTGCTCAATTGGGGCACATCGTACGCGTCCTCCTGATAGCTTAGGCGATCGCGGACGGTGAGTTTGACCGGGCCGATCTGGAAAGTGAGAGCGAGTTCTGAAGTGGGCGAAAGGAGGATGCCCTCGCTGTCAAACTCACTGTGATTGAGATACTTGGCGTAGCTTGCGCCGAGCGAAAACCGAAGGGTATTCAACTCGCTAATCCGCCAAGCGGCGTCGAGGCCGATGAATGGACGCAGAATGATGTCCGACTCCCGGTTATTCTCAGACAGCGTAATGTTGTCGTTGAACTCGGCACCCAGGCCGGCGGCGAGGCTGAAGCGAACGGGACCCACGGCAAAATTGTATTTGTCGATCTCCTCCGACTCATTCATCGGCGTGAGAGAGCGGAGACCCGATGGCGACGCCTCTTCATAGGCGTAAGGAGAAGGCATCACCGGACCGAAGCCGGCAGAAGAACGCGAGGGGCCAAATTCGCGGAAGAAGTCTTGAGAATGTCCTGTCCCCGTCCCCAGCGCCACAGCGAAACCAGCTAAGTAGACAATTCTTCCGATAGATGCGTTCATAGATTTGTACAAAATTCGTAGCGATCCTGGTCACCGGCCGCCGGATTGCAACCCAAAAGTGCCCGGATCTGAGACACTTTCAGCTTCCGATTACCTCTTCGGGGACTTACCTGACTCACCTTTTCCCAGCACGATGCGGAAGCCGTAATTGTCCGTGCTGCTGTCAGGCGCGGCATGCACACGGCACGAGGAGAGAAGGCTCAGCTTCAGCGCGCCATTGTACCAAGATGCGCCGCGTAGCACCTTCGCCTTCTGGTCGGCGTTCCAGGAATCCATGCACCACTGCCAGACGTTCCCGCCCATGTCATAGAGACCGAACTGATTTGGCTCGAAGCTTCCGACAGGGGAGGTCCACGCAAATCCATCGTTGTAGCCTTTGATGGCGACATCAGAGCCGGTTTCTTCGCCAGTGTAGTTGCCCGCACCAGCAGGTGGCGGCCATGCATTTCCCCACGGGTAAACGTCCGCCACGCCCATGTCCCGAGCTTCAGGCGTCTTGCCCGTCTCTTCTCCTAGACCCACCGCACGGCTCCATTCAAGATCGGTCGGCAGCCGGTACGATTGATCCTTCGTGATCTGTCCATCCTTCTGCTCGCGGATGGTCAGCCATTTACAAAAGGCCATCGCCTCCTGCCATGTGACATTCACTACCGGATGATCGCCGCCTTGCTTGAACCCCGGGTCTTTCCACAAGCTCGACTTGAGACCGGTCGCCTTCGCGAACGTCTCAAAGTCTTTCACCCGCGTCTGCCAGACGCTGAAATTGACGTCGCCCACCGGAGCGAATCGCATCCCGAGGCTGTTTTCAAAGCCACCAGCGGCAGCGGGCACTTTCTCCTCAACGGGGGTCGCTGACGTCTTTGTGGGATCCGTCTTCATTGCGAGCGTTCCTTCCTCCTGCGCGACCGGTGCCGCAGCTTCAGGGGCGGTCGGGGGTGGCGGAACTGGCGCAGCCTCAACCGGCAGAGCCGGAGCAGGTGGGGTCGCGGGAGCAGCTCCAGTAGGTGCAGTAGCTTCCGTTGGAGCGGCAACGCCTCCTTCGAGTGCTCTCTCCAATGCCTTCATCCGCTCCTCGAACATCCGGCGCGCTTCCGCCATCTCCGTTTTGATCCGCTCCTGTTCCTTCAGGCGAGCCTGACGAGTCGCTTCCATCTGCGCTGCCCGCCGATTTGCTTCCTCAGCAGCTTGTTTAGCCCGGCTGACTTCCTGTTCGCCCTGCTTAATTGAAGCGAGGAGCTGATCGCGTTTCGCGGCTACTTCTGCTGCAGACTTGGAGGCTTGATCAATCTCCCGCTGGCGGTCGGCCATGGTTTTTTCGAGCTCCGCCAATTCCGCCGCGGCTTTCTCCTGAGCTGTGAGCTTCTCCTTGTTCTGTGCCTCGAGATCAGCCAGCGCCTTCTTTGCTTCTTCCGCCGCGCGGGCTTTGTCGGCAGCAATCTTTTGCGCCTCTTGCGCCGCAGCGTCGGCCGCCTTGGCCTCGTCTTCACGCTTCTTCCGTGCTGCCGTCAGTTCTTCTGCCGCTTTCAACATCGGTGCAGCAGCTTTGGTTTTCGCATCGAATGCTTTTTTGGCATCAGCCGCCGCAGCTTGCGCCTGCTGCTGCTGTTTGAGCATGTCCTGGTGAAGCTTCTCAGCTTCAGCAGCCCCCTGCCGGCTTCGCTCGAGTGCGGCAGTCTTCGCCGCGAGACCGGGATCATTGGAAGCTTCAGGAGCGCTGCCAACCGGCAATGGAGCCGCTGGCGCTGCACTCGTAGACGGAGCAGGCGCGGGCGTGGCTGGAGCAGGCTTTGCCGGACGAGCTGGATTTGCGGCCAGCTTAACCTCAGGCGCGGGCTGGGAGTTGGTGAGCGTTGCTGCCGGAGCACCTGGCTTTGGCAACTCGGGTTCGGTTCGCGCGAGGTCAGGAGCGTCCTCGCCGCCTGAGGGCAAGGCGTCCTCGGGCAATTGCAGCGACTCGCTGTCCCCGCTCCGTCCTGCGTCCGGTGATCCGGGACGCGTCGTGGGGTTCGCAACGGTGGTGAGTTCCGGGTTGTGCTGCTGCTCTCCAGCTGCGACGAGCGTATCCGCGCCGGCTGGCTTTTTCGACGGATAGAAAAAGATTCCGTAAATGCCAATAGCAATGAGGACCAGCGCCGCGGCCAAGCCTGCCACCGGAAATCCCGACCGACGCGGCTTCAAGTTTGGGTAATCGTCCGGAATCGCAGCTTCCGCAAAGGCGGGCTGCTTACCACTCCCCTTCTTTACGGGCACGACAGCAAACAAAGGCTTATCTGATTTCGCCGTTTTCTCCGGTGTTTTTGGTTCAGGCTTGGGAGGAACGCTCTCAGTCTCCGGCTTCCCGTCCGCTGCTCTCTCCGCGGCAGCTTTCTTTTCAGCCGCCTTCTTTTCCAAGGCCAGCTGCACATGCGACTTCTCACCGGGTGCTGGTGCCGGCGCAGGGGCGATCCTGCCGACCTCAGCCGGCGCTTCAGATTTGGTCGGCTCCTTTATCTGCTCCGTCACCTTCGCTGGTGGAGCCGCAGCAACAACCGGCGCGGGCGCGGGGACAACGATAGGCGCCGGTGTCGCCGCTGACAATTTACCGAGATCAAGCTTCGAAGCCACTTCGCTCATGCTCTTTGGCCGCTGCTCGGCGCTCTTCTCCAGGCATGTCGCGACAGTCTTGTCCCAAGCTCCAGGGATACCTTCCTCGCCCTTCTTTAGCTCCGAACGGCGAGCACTGAGCAGCGCTGGCACCGTCTTCCTGATCTGCGGGACGAGTTCACCGGTCGTGAAAGGAGCGGATCCAGCAAGCAGCTCATGAAAGAGAATTCCCAGCGAATAGATATCGTCCGCAGGAGTTGGGCGCTCGCCATCGAGCTGCTGCGGACTCATGGCCGCGAGCCCGGGCTCCGGAGTGCCGGGCTGACGAACCCGCGCCAAAGCTTCGTTCACGACCCGGCTGATCCCGAAGTTCGCAACAAGCACACGCCCCTGCTGATCGAGGAAGATCGTCGCCGGCGAGAGCGCGCGATGAATGAGTTGAATCTTATGGGCGTCTTCGAGCGTCTGGCAGAGCTGCGCCAGCCATGGCTTCAGTGCAGATGGTTCGAAAACCCCGCTCGGATTCTTCTGCCGGAGAGCAGCGAGGGATTCGCCTTCGAACCAATCCATCGAGATCGCTGCCCAGCCTGCCTCTTCGATGAAATCGTAAACGCGGAGGATGTTTGGGTGAATGAGCTGCCGGTTTCGCTTGATCGCCTGGCGGAGTTCATCCATCGCTCGCGCATCGCTGCGCACCGCGGGCGGGAGGAAATGCAGCGAGACGTCTTTGCCGAGCGCTTCGTCATACGCGAGCCAGATCAGATCCGCTCCCGCCTCTACTTTCCGGCGGAGCACATAGCAGCCGGCAAGTTTCTGACCTTCGTGGAATTCCGGGAGGGCCGGTGTGGAGGAGTTGTCTTCAGTAGTCGTCACAGGTGAGAAAAGATGATTATTTCGACCGGATATCGCGTATGCGCCTTCCAGCGGCCGACAGAACGCTCTCAAGCACCCGCGCGCCAGCAGACGGCCTTCGATAAACTTAAGACCGTCGGATGCCAATGGTAAAATCCGGGAAATGCCCTGAGCCGGCCGCCGGGGCAGGTTTCTATAAAATAACCCTTGAAAGAAAATAGACATCGCCCATACTCCCTGAAATTTCTAGAACTCCGGATTCGCCGCTGTTCGAAGATTTTGATTCACATCAGTAGCAGCCATTCGATAGGAGAACACATATGAAGACCACGTCGCTCGCGTCGCTTGCGGTTCTTACCTGTTCGGCGTTGACCTTCGCCGCAGACCAGGAAGTAAGCACCACCAGCAAACAACTCCAGGTTTACCCGAAGAATCTTGCCCGGCAGCACGTCGGGACGAACCTCTTCCTCTTCAATCCGGCCAACCAGACCTTCACCCCGACGGAAGCTTCCGCGGCATGGCTTGATGACGATATCACCACTGGCTGGCCAGTCATGGCAGGCAAGCAGCACTACATGCTGTCTTTCTCAGAGCCACAGCTGCTGACCAATTTCGCCATCTCGGCACGTCCTGCTTCCGGCAAAGTCACCCTTTACGCTGGCGACGAGCCAGCCCCGCCTACCGCCAAGTCCTGGACGGTCGTGGCGAAGGACATCCCGATCGAGACGATCAATCAGCATAAGCTCAGCAAGCCTTTCAGCCGGTTTGCCAAGTATCTGTTGATCGAAACAGAACTCGCTGACCCGGGCCCGCTCTTCAGCCTCTATGTCTATGGCGACAAGCCAGCCGTTGCTTACAATCTGCGTGACCGTGAGCAGGCGATCGACACCCGCGCGATCTTCGGCCCGTATGTAAACAACCAGACAGCGTTCAGCACAAGCGGCCTCTACGCTCAGACCCGCGTAACGCACGCCAACTCCGCCGATGGATTCCTCTCCTGGCAGAAGGTGGTCGACGATAACCCAGAGACCTCGGTTGCCATTGCGCCTTCCACAGCGGAAGCCGGTGCCACGATCCAGCTCGACGGCGCTCGCCAGATGTCACGCGTGGCGGTCCTCACGGACGCTCCTGCCAAAGGCCGCCTCGATTTGTTCGTTGTCGCAACGGATGCAGCCGCAGTTCCAGCTGAAGGTAGCGCCGCAACAGCCACGAGCCTCGAGGGCTTGACGCCGACTACTTCGATCAACCTCGACGGGTCAAACTCCCGCACCGCGATTGATTTCCCCTCGACCTCTGGTGACCGGGTCCTCGTTCGCTGGACTCCAGAGAACGGCACTGATTCACTGACTGTTCGTGAGATCAACGCCTTCAGTGGCCTCTCGCTCGCCAGCAACGAACTCGCGCTGAGTCCTGAAGCGGTCGCCGAGTTTGGCGGCAGCGACACGACAGGGAACTCCTTCAAGAACTTCAAAGACTTCAAAGAGCCGGTTGCCGAAGGCCCTGCTGACGAGAACCCTGAGCCGGTCGCAAGCATCAACAAATCGCCTTATCTGCCTGGCGCGCTTGGCTTCCCGCCAATCATCACGGGAGCGCCAGCCCCGCTGAGCCCGCAATAATAGCGACTTAGATCAACTTCGAAGAGCGCGAGAGGGAAACCTCTCGCGCTTTTCTTTTGGACACGCCCGAGGGTACTCTGGCGAGGGATCCATAGGTGACAACAGAGACTCCGCGACAGCGCCCAGCCATCTAATATCGGCATGAATGAGCCCTGCAGGTCATGAGTTAGCTTGCCCATCTGGTCCGCAGCCAAAGTGGGTTGGCGGGAGCCGGCACTGATCCGGAAGGGACTCTGCATGCCGAAGTCAGCTCTCCGGGCGCTTTTAGCCTCCTTCGAATCATAGTTCGCTTGTCTGTTCCTGCCGTGAGCTCCCGACCCCTCTGACGCGGTAAATCGTGACTGCGAGGCCCGCTCCGTGAAAGACACCCCACCTCACCCGACTCTAATCTGCGATCTGAGGGACCAATGAAAACCACCCCTCGAGAATAGACTCAGCAGGTGGCTCGTGCCGTCCGGGCACCCCGGTGCTCACACTAAGCGCGGTGGTCCGCGTGCTTCCGGACATTTCGTAAGCGAATCCGGATTCGAGACTCTTGCCTGCTCCAGCCGCGCGTTTTTGCCTCAGGGGGAGAAAAGCCGGGCTCTGGTAATTATCAGAAGCACAAGGCGTAATAGTTGCTAAAGCTACATCTGAGAAAATCAGCGCGTCCGAATCGGATTCAGCTCGGTGCGCCGCCGCGGACCAACACGCAACCACTTATCACGTGCAGATTACACCTTCCATCAACGATCGATCGATCCCTCGCTCGCTCAAAGCTGCTGTAATCTGGCCGACGGAAGCCAAACCTGCCGCGGCTCCGGCCAAACCGCTCCTCGATTGGGAAGCGGAACTCGAGGGTTGGCCCGCCCTTGAATGGCCGGAGGAGCCAATCCGCGCCCCGGCACCCACCGCACGTCATTTGCTTCGCATCCGGGTCTTGATGGGCGTCGGGATTGTTGCACTCGTCAGCTTTCTCTTCTGGCTCTACGGCGTGCCTCGCCGAGGTGATGCCTGGCTCTTCTGGCCCTTGGCGATTGCGATGACGTATCGCGCCCTTTGGTGGGTGCTGGAGTGGACGAACTTTGCCCGGCCAAGAGTAGAGCCGCTCGCTCCGGTGCAGCGGGAGTGGAAAGTCGATGTGCTGACGACCGCCTGCCCCGGGGAACCGCGCGGAATGATCCTGCGCACGCTTCGGGCGATGCAGGCGATGCGCTACCCGCACACCAGCTATCTCTGCGATGAAGGGAATGACCCCGTGCTCCGGGAGGCGTGCCGGCAGCTCGGCGTGGTCCACGTCACCCGCGAGATCAAGACTCACGCGAAGGCGGGCAACATCAACAACGCGCTGGCCCAATGCACCGGAGAGATCGCGATCATTCTCGACCCCGATCATGAGCCGGCTCCTTACATGATCGAGCGCGTGCTCGGCTACTTCGAGGACTCCACGGTTGGCTTCGTGCAGTCGGTCCAGGCGTATCGGAATCAAAAGGACAGCTTTGTCGCCGACGGCGCGGCGAAGCAGACCTACCTTTTTTACGGCCCAATGATGATGGGCATGAACGCCTACGGAACCACGCAGGCCATCGGGGCCAACTGCGTCTTTCGCCGGGCAGCGTTGGACTCGATCGGCGGCCATGCCACTGGGCTCGCCGAGGACATGCACACGACGATGCTCCTTTACGCGAAAGGGTGGCGGTCGATCTATGTGCCGGAAATCCTCACGCGCGGCCTTGTCCCGTCCACTCTCTCCGCCTACTGCAAGCAGCAGCTGAAATGGGCCTGCGGCTCCTTCGAGCTGCTCCTGCACGGTTATGCCAAGATGGTGAAGGGCTTCACCATCTGGCAGGCGGTGCATTACGTTTTCGCGCCTCTGTATTTTCTGCGCGGATTCGTGTCTGCGATCAGCATCGTCGTGCCAATCATTGCATTGTTCTTTGGCGGCATCCCGCTCCGCGTGGATCTGCTGCTCTACCTCGCGATGTATGCGCCGGTGCTGGTGATCGCCACCGCGATTCGCCAGGTCTCGCAACATTGGGCTGTCGAAGAGCAGGAGCGCGGCGCTCATCTCATCGGCGGGATCCTTGGCGCCGGCTGCTGGTTCGTCTTCATGCAAGGTGTGCTCTGCGCAATCTTCCGGATCAAGCTGCCCTACCTCCCCACACCCAAGGGAGACGATCCCGAGGACTGCTGGCCACTCGCTGCGCCCAACCTCGTGGCCGCAGCTCTCAGCTTTGCCGCAGCTATCTACGGCGCCGTCACCGACTGGAACCCGTTCACGATGCTGATGATCATCTTCGCGTTGTGGAACGCGATTCAGCTGACCTTCGTCGCGAGTCTCGCGCTGCAGCTCACCGTCCACAAGCTAACGTGGTTTTTCGTGCAGCGGGATTGGGCCGGCAAAACATTCGGCCTCATCGAGAGAGCGCGGTTCGCCGTCCACACTACAACTCTCCGGCTCGTGCGCGAACGTCCGATGGTTACTGCATTGCCAGTAATCATTGCCGGCGTCGTGCTGAGCTTCTGGCCGAAGGCCGGCGTCCCGCACGACATGGGCAGCGATCGCTTCAAAGACACCGGCGGCTTCTACGCTGGCATGCACTTTGCAGAAGCGGACGACGGAGTCTTCCCCGCGAGCTTCAAGGCCGAGGCAGCAAAGCTCGGCATGGACTTCCGTCTCTTTCCGATGGTGCAAAAGTGGGGTCCCGAGAGCCTCACAAACTTTCCGACAGCGGCCCTCCGAACCGCCCGGCTGCAGGGAGCGGTGCCGCTCATCACTTGGGAGCCGTGGACAAATACCTTCACGCAATTTCCCGCAACTTCGGAACTCGCCCGCAATCGTCACGTTTGCGCGGGCATCCTGCACGGCGCTTTCGACGCCTATCTCGTGGAATACGCGCGCCGTCTACGCGACTTCGGCGATCCGGTGATGATCCGTTTCGCGCCGCTCGCCGATCACCCGAATTCCCCCTGGTCCGAAGCTGGCGGAAATAGCCCGCAGGAGTTCGTTGACGCGTGGATCTATGTCTGCGGGATCTTCAACCGAGTCGGCGCGGCGAACGTCGGTTGGATCTGGCAAGGCGCGACTCCGGAAGCCATCGACACACACTTTCCTGGCAAGGATTACGTCGACTGGATCGGCGTCACCGCACTTGATACCGACCGCACGCGCGGCGCTCGCTTCGCGGAACTCTACCAGCCTTTCCGGGAGAAGCTGCTAGCCTACAAGCTCCCGGTGCTGATCGCCTCGTTCGGCACAGTCGCTCCCGGGGCGCAACGCGCCGCCTGGCTGCAGAGCGCCTTTACCTCGATCGTGCGTGACTTCCCGGAGATCCGCGGGCTCGTACTTTCAGGGAAAAAGAACGGCTGGTTTGCCGATGAAAGCGCAGCGACCACAAAGGCGCTTGCACGCGGGCTTGCCCACCCGGCATTTCGCGCCGCTCCGAAGCGCATCGATCCGCCTGCGGCTCAGCTATGGGCGGAGAAACCTCGCGCCACATACCGGTCCCAGCACATCGCAGGCAAGCCCGGCGACTTCAAGCTGATGGTGGAAAATGAGCCGTTCTATATCCGAGGCGTCGCCTACAATCCCGGCCACGACTGGCGCGACGGCAATATCCCCCTCACCCGACGCGAGCTGCACAGCGATCTCACGAACCTGAAGGCGATGGGCGCGAACACCATCCGTCGCTACGGCAGCGGCTGGTACGATCGGAATATCTTCCGCGTCGCACATCAGAAAGACCTCAAGGTGCTTTACGGTTTTTGGTTTGAACATCACGTCGACTATGTAACGAACACGCGGAAACGTGCCGCGTATGAAGCTGAGGTCGTGCGGACGGTTACGTCGCGGCGCGATGAGCCAAACATCCTCGCCTGGTCGCTCGGGAATGAAGTCTGGGGCCTGCTCAAGCATCACTATGCGCAGCCTTACCTCACCGAGGTTCGGCACGCGCATATTGATTTTGTCGAACACCTCGCCCGCCGCGTTCACGAGATTGATCCAAAGCATCCTGTCTTCACCGCGCACGAACACAGCCCGCATCTTGCCGGCGCCCTAAGTGACTATCGCCGCGGTGCTCCGTCGATCGATTTCACGGCCGTGAATTCCTACTACGATTCGCGCATCTCGGAGCTGCACAAGATCGCTGGCGAGTTCGATCCTGATCGCCCTTATCTCGTCTCGGAGTTTGGTACCGACGGCTATTGGGATGCGAAGCTTTCCCCACGCACACCAGCCGGGGCGTTGATCGAGCCGACCACATCTTCGAAGGCGGAACTGTATGCGCGAAATTGGACGATCCACACCGCCGCGCACGCGGGTCAAAACATCGGCGGCGTCGCCTATTGCTGGCGCGATCGCTACGAGGCGACAGCGACGTGGTTTGGACTCACCGATTCCGACGGTCGCCCAAAACCGAGCTACACAGCCTTGCAACGGCTCTGGACCGGCCAATCCAGCGTGGAAGGCCCGCGCATTACTGCAGTAAAAGGACCAGACGGCCCGCTGGAGCCAGGCGCGACCTTTGAAGTGTCCGCAGCAGTCGAAGGCGGAGCCGGAAAGCCGCTCACCTACGAGTGGCAGCTTGCGACCGACGACTTCGAAATGGAAATCGGGCGTATCGTCCCAAGCGGCGACGGCTCGTCAGCGCGTGTGACGTTGCCGAAGAAGCCGGGTACGTATCGCCTCTACGTTAACGTGAGCGGCGGCTCCGCGGCCGACGTGGCAAATCTTCCCATCACCGCTGGCACACCTGCTGCAATCACCGCTGCTGGACCGCGCCGCGATTGGCTCGTCCGAATCGTGAGCAGATCCCCATGACGCAAGCCACCCGCCTCTTACTCCTGCCCACCCTCTGCCTCTGGGCGGTCTCCAGCAACAGCGCGG
>DASVRY010000539.1:0-2197 GCA_036388395.1 Chthoniobacteraceae bacterium | reverse complement strand
TAACACCGCGGCAGAGCAGAGGCGTGAGGAGGTTGCTGAAACCATAGGAGTGCGAAAATGGAATGGCGCCGAAATTCACATCTGCCTCTGTGATGCCCATCGTGGCGCAGATACTTGCCGCATCCGCGACGAGCTGCGCCGCACGAAAGCGAATCGCTCGTGGTGCTGAAGTGGTGCCGGACGTCAGCTTGAGGAATTCCGGAGCAGGACCGCCCCACTGAATCGGCTCAGCGTCGCGCCGCTCGACGAGCAAGCGTTCCCCATCCGCGCGGATGATTGCCGCTGCATGGCAAGTCGCGAGCGCGAGCTCCAATTCCCCTGTTTCCACATGCCGCCCGACTGGTAATGGGATAAGCCCGGCGCGAAACAGCGCGAGCAGCACCGCCGGCCAGGCGGGGCTGTTGCCAATCTGCACCGCTATCACCGCCCCAGCGGGAAAGCTTTGATACTCGGGCCGCAGAGCTTCCGCCTCGCATTCGATCCCGGTAAATGTGCGCAGCGTGGTACCATCCGGACCAAGCACCGCCGCGGCCTCGCCACGCCGCGCGAGGGTCTCGCGCCAGGCGGCGAGTATCGCGTTATCGGCAGGGATTTGAGGCACGAAAATAGACGCTCTTTTTGTTTGCAGCTCGGGAACCGGCGGTTACTGTCTACCTCCTTTTTCCAGCCATGAAAGCAGAGATTCATCCTACTTACGAACAGACCACCATCGCCTGCGCTTGTGGCACGTCTTACGACACCCGCTCCACCCGTCGCGACCTGAAAATCGGTATTTGTGCCGGTTGCCATCCGTTCTTCACGGGCGAGCAGAAGTTTGTCGATACCGCCGGCCGCATCGAGAAATTCTCCCGTCGGTACGCAGGCATGCAGACCCGCGCGACCAAGAAAGGCGCTTAGCTCCAACTCGAAAACTTTCAAGACGGTGAAGGTGCCACACGCGCCTTCACCGTTTTCTTTTGTTCCACATGGATTTCGCACCACTCATCGCTAAAAAAGCCGACCGCTTCCGTGAACTGGAAGCGGAGATCGGCTCCGCCAACCTATATGATGATCCCCGCCGCGCTCGGGAGATCATGCGCGAGCACACGCGCTTGAAGGAGCTCTTGGAGCACTGGGAAGCGTTGCAGAAGGCGCAGCATGATCTTGCCGACAACCAGGAACTCGCCCGCGGCGAAGATGCCGAGATGGCCGAAATGGCCCAAAGCGAAATCCCGGAACTCGAAAAGAAAATCGAGTCTACAGTAAAAGCGATCCAGCTTTCGCTCCTGCCGCCCGATCCAAACGAAGATCGCGACGCGATACTCGAGATCCGCGCGGGCACTGGTGGAAGCGAGGCCGCGCTCTTCGCCGCCGATCTTTATCGGATGTACAATCGCTATGCGGAAACGACCGGATTGAAGATCGAGCCGCTGGAGTCGAGCCCGTCGGAACTCGGCGGCTTGCGTGAAATGATTTTCAAGGTCTCCGGACAGGCGGTGTTCCGGAAGCTGCGCTACGAGAGCGGCGTGCATCGGGTGCAGCGTGTTCCTGCCACCGAGGCGCAGGGGCGCATCCACACCTCCACAGCGACCGTAGCCGTGCTGCCAGAGGCCGAAGAGGTGGACCTGGTGCTAAACCCCGACGAGATCCGCATCGAAGTCTGTCGCGCAGGCGGTCCGGGCGGTCAGGGCGTGAATACGACCGACTCCGCGGTGCAGGTCATGCACATTCCCACGGGCATGATTGTCCGCTGTCAGGACGGAAGGAGTCAGCAGAAGAACAAGGAAAAGGCGCTGCAGATCCTGCGCTCACGCATGCTCGAGCTGAAGCAGCGTGAGGAAGCGGAGAAATATGCCGCGCATCGCAAAAGCCAGGTCGGCACGGGCGGGCGCGAGGAGAAGATCCGCACTTACAATTTCCCGCAGAACCGAATCACGGATCACCGGATCAACCTGACGCTCTACAACCTCGACTCGTTCATCGAAGGAAACATCGGACAGATGATCGACGCCATGCAGGCCGCCGACATGGAAGAGCGGCTGGCCGAGGCGAACCTCGCTGGGAACTAAGGCCGGGGTTCTTGAGCCAAGGATGGACACGGATGAAACACGGACGGCTGCAGGAGGATGAAAACCGTTCTTGAAATCATCCAGGCGACTACAGCCTTCTTCCAAAAAAACGGAATCGAAAGTCCGCGTCTAAATATCGAGCACCTCCT
>DASVRY010000538.1:0-3309 GCA_036388395.1 Chthoniobacteraceae bacterium | reverse complement strand
CATTGAAACAAAGCGAGCCATGATCGCTTGCCTCGACATAGGGCTGGCCGTCGCGGTCGTGCTTACACGCGCGCAGGCGAGCAACACCCAGGCACAGCAAGACGAGCTGATGGCGATCTCCGATGCCAAGAATGCTCTCGTGGAGGAGCATTTTTCGGTCCAGCGGTAGGCTCCGGCGGAGGCTCGGGCGGGAGGAGGGTCACGCAATTGGCGTTGGGCCGAGGCTCAGCCATGCAGCGTGGACAGCGCTGCTATGAGGCATGATCGAGCTGGGGGTCGGGGAGCATGCTCCAACCTCCTTTTTTGTGCGAGCATGCCGACCCGCATTCTTGATGCGGATCGGGCTCTACCCTACGCCTTGTGGGTGATGGCGCAGCGCGAACTGGATGGACGGGAGGTCATGGACCGCCTCATTTCGCTCGGGCTCGAGTTCGAGCGGGCGCTCGAAGTTTTGTGCTCCTCCGTCGACGAGTACGACCGCGAGAGGAAGGAGCGAGGCAAGCCTACGGGGCCGCTTGGCTATGTGGCGCAGTACGTGTTTCGGCACTTGGCCCATGGCGTTGCCGCTTTCGAGGAGTTCACGCCCTATCGAAGCCGCGACATCGCGCTGGAAATCAACCGAAGCCTTGGTGCCGTTTCGCGTGCCTTGAAGGCGCTCGAGGAGCATGGCTTCATCAGTCTCCACAAGGTCGGGTACAGCTTCTCCTACCGGCTTCGGGTTCAGGAAGAAGCGCTTCGTTCGCTAGTGAGGAGCAACTCGAGCCCTGGCTTGAACGAGTATTGTCACGAGCTGGCTGCTCAGGTGGAGACGGTCCTCACCGGCATGTCCTCCGACGGTGCGAGCACCCCGGCGGCGTCGGAAGCGGGCACGTAGGCAAGTGCCGCTCCCCGTGGACAAGATGGCGGTTTCGAGGATGCGCCTGAGGGACTTTGAAGTCGTGAGCGCTCTTGTTCGGTGGCCGTCGACTGAGGCGAGCGACGGACGTGCCTAGACGTTCGCGCTCACGAGTACGTATGTCGTTCAGGCGCGCTTGGCTGAGCATTCGTTCGCCTTGGCATTGGCACGCAATTTTGATTGTCGTCGTCTTCCTGGAAGCTGCGGCGGCGCCAGGCGCGGTCTGGCTCCTAATACAGCGAGGCGACGAAGATCAGCGCGATGCCCGTTGCACCTACGAGACCAATTACTCCGCCCGCGTTCCGCGCCCATCTGGCCTCGCCCTCGGCAAGGAGCCAGAGGCCGATGAGGACGTAGGTGAACATAACGAACAGTACAAAGAGAGCGGCCGGCTCATTGTGCGCCAGGAATGCTCGTACCCGGCTCCGGCGGGTGGGGGCCTCACTCCAGCCGTCTTTGTCGTTGCGATCGGCATCGTGTTGGCGCTGGGCGGCTACCTGTTGGCCCGAGGGACCGCTCTCGAAGAGCGACGATCGAAAAAGGCGCGTCTTGTTCCGTTGATGCATGATCCGCAGATCGGCCGGGTCAGGGTCGTGAACGTCGGCGACAGCCACGGCATGTTGATCGGCGTCGGCGTCGTGCCTGGCGGCGAGTCTGGCGTTGGAAGCAATTGGCAAAAGTTGACCCGCGTCTCGCGGCTGGTCGCCGTCGATGAAGAGGATGTCTTCGACTACCCTCTCCGGCTTTCGAGGATTGCTCCGGGCGGGTTGTTCACGGTGCTGCTGCGCTATGAGGATGTTTACGGTCGCACGTGGCATGCCTGGCGCACGTGGCGGAAGATGGCGTCTGGCAAGCTGGTCGCCCGCGCTGACGGCGAGCAGAGAGGCCGCCGCGATGATGCCGGCTAGCATGTAGATATTTCCTCATCCTGTGTTTTGGACGAGGGAGCTCAATCATGATCCTGTCGAGGGTTTCCGGTTCTCCTCCTACCGATAACCGCGCGCGTTTTCGGGGAGTGCGGAGCGGCTTGTTCTCGCCTCTCGAACGTCGGTTTCTCACGCTTGGGTAATTTGAATCGCGTGCGCTTCCGCACGTGTTCAATTGGAGTGAAGAAAATGGCGCTCGAGGAAATCTACCGCGGTCACCGCATCTCGTACCAGCGTGGAGGCCGAGTGGCGTGCATCACGCGGGTCGGCAGTATTTTCGCACTTGATGTGTTCCCGACCGCAACGACGGCTGAAGGGCTACGGGTTCTGAAGCAGCGCGCATACGCCGCCGTTGACGCTGAATTGGCGAGGCGCGTGCATCCTTGATCCATGACGACGCGCGGAGCGCGCGTTGGCCGGGGCCGTGGCGTGATCTGCGGCCCCGGCTACTTTCAGGTGCCGTAGCGCCGGATCAGCGTTGGCGCGCCTTGCGGCTCGATGCCAGCGCCGCCGGCGGGTTCGTCAGATCTCGATGTGTTCGGGGAAGCGCCGGTAGATGGCTTCGAAGGCTTCGACGGGTTCCCGGCCAAGGGCTTTCATGATCGCGGTGAATTCCGGGAGATCGACTCGTCTGATGCCTCTTTCGATGGCCGAGATGAAGGGCTGTGGTTTCTTGAGGCGGCCGGCGAGTTCGGTCTGCGTGAGGCCGGCGACTTTCCGCTCCTCGATGAGGCTGAGCCTCAGGGCTTCATGCGCCGGACTGAAGAATGAACGTACCAAAAGTCAGCCCGCGAAGTTGAGCGGCCTTTCCGTACGCCACAAAATCGTTTAAACGATTTTCTTCTATTGAGTCGGCGGGAGGCGGCGCATCGCTCGGTGCGTCGGGCCCGGAGAACCGCGTGCGGGGGGTGCTGAAAATGAGACACGGCTGGATGGGAGCAACGCTTCTTCTGGCGCTTACGGCGCCGGCCCACGCTCAGCTTGGCGATTTGCTTGCGGAAGCTGTCGGCCAGGCGGACCGCCAGCCGCTACAGCTGGCCGGCATCCGTGTGGGCATGCCCTCCGCTGAGGTAGGCCCGGCGCTTCAGGCTGCAGGGTACAGGCGCAACCAGAGCGGGGACGGGCCTTCTTGGGAAGGGACTGTGGCGAGGCTTGCCGCGCAGCGCTCCGTGCGGCTGCCGATTGGTGGACAGGTGACGGCGTGGGAGAGCTTCGTGAAGGGTGCGGAGCGGGTTGAGGTACGCTATCGGCCGACGCCGGCTGGCGCAGTGGTCCACGAGGTGTCGTACACGATCACGGCCGATGCGCTTGCTCCGCAGCGTCTGCGGGCGCTCCTTCTGGCTCGTTACGGCCGCTCGTCCTGGGACAACGGAGCCGAGTTTCTCTACTGCACCCGCGGCGAGCGCGTTTGCAATTTGCTGGCTCATGGCCAGGGATTGCAGCTTCCGTCGGTGTTCGTGAGGTTTGGGGGCATGCAGCATACGATCG
>DASVRY010000537.1:0-9060 GCA_036388395.1 Chthoniobacteraceae bacterium | reverse complement strand
GCGCCCATTCTCGAACCGGCAACCCGCCTTGCCGCAGGGATTGCAGTGCGCGGCGACGGCGCGGAGCTGCAGCGGCTCGTGACTTTGATCGCGCTGAGCGAAGGTGCCGATCCAAAACTCGTCAGCGCTCTTCTCACGAGCACCGCCTCTTCCATCAAAGCGGGAACTTCGCCCGCCTGGACCGCCGAGCTGCAACAAGCATTCGGGAAGCTCTTGCAAGGTGAAGCCGGGGCCTCGGCACTTCCGTTGGTCGTCGCCTGGGACAAGCAAGGCACGCTGGCACCGCAGGTCAAAGCACTCTCGGACCTCCTTGTCACAAACCTTCAGGATCCAGCCGCTTCCGACGACCAACGCATCGCTGCGCTCACCACCCTCCTCGCGACTGGGCGCAACGTGCAGCCCTCGATCACCGCGATGCTCGCTTCACCGGAGCGTCTGGAGCTGCGCCAACGCGTGCTCGCGGCGCTTGGCGACTCACCAGACGCCGCCAACGGCGCGCTTATCATGCAAGTCTTCCCCAAGCTTGAGCCGGCGCTCCAAAACACCGCGCTGACGCAATTGCTCAAGCGCCCGGAGTGGACACACGCCTTGATTGCAGGCATTCGCGAGAAGAGCGTGGCGATGCAGACGCTCGGCGCGATCGGTCTTGATCGGCTCCGCAATCATCCAGACAAAGCGATCGCGAAAGAAGCGCAGGAGGCCATCCAGGCCGTGATGGGTCCGCAGATTGCGGAAAAGAACAAGATCATCGCGCAATTCCTCCCGCAGGTGGAGCTCGGCGGCGATGTAGTGAATGGAAAGGCCATGTTCACCGCCGCGTGCGCGGTGTGCCACAAGTTCAACGGCGAGGGCAATCCGGTCGGCCCGGAGCTCACCGGCATGGGCGCGCACCCGCGGGCCGAATTGCTCACCCACATCGTCGATCCGAATCGTGAGGTGGACCCGAGCTTCGCCGCCTGGAGCGTGGAGCTGAAGGACGGCAATGCTTACGTCGGTGTGATCACGCGGGAGAACGCGCAGAGCGTCACCATCCGTGACCAGGCCGCGGAGCACGATGTGCCCAAAGCCACAGTCGCGCGACTGACCGCCATGGGGCGTTCACTCATGCCCGAAGGGCTCGAGGCGCTTGGGGCAGGTGCGTTGCGCGACATTCTCGCCTATCTCGAAACGGGTGGCGGCAGGTTCCGGATCATCGATATGAGCCCCGCCGCGACGGCCGATGGACGGCTCGGACTTTTCAGCAGCAAGGAAGCGCTCAGCGACAATCTCGAGTTCAAGAAATACGGCAGCCTGCAGATCGGCGACGTGCCTTTCCGCGTCAGCGATCCTGCCCAGAGCGCCACGGGTAAAAATCTCGTCGTGCTGAAGGGCGGCAGTGGCTTTGCCAAAACGCATCCGCAGAAGGTCGAAATCGCCGTGCCTAAGGTGCAGGCGAATGCGCTCCATTTCCTCGGCGGCGTGGCGGGCTGGGGCTTCCCGTGGGGCAGCGCAGATCGCACCAATGCGCCGGCCGCCCGCGTGACCATCGCCTATGCAGGCGGGAAATCGGAGATGCTTGAACTGAAAAACGGAGTCGAGTTTGCCGACTACATGGGGCACGCAGATGTCCCCGGCTCCGTCGCGGCGCCGCTCGTTGACAATCACAAACAGGTGCGCGTCTTCCGCAAACCGCTGCAGATCGGTGGCGCGATCGAGAAGATCACCATCGAGAGCGCGGATAACTTCCTCGCGCCAGTCTTCGCCGCGATCACGGCCGAGCAGGCGAATGCTGGCAGCCCACCCGCGAACCAGAGCACCTCCACTTCAGTAGTAGCAACACCCGCTGCCGCCGCACCGGCTCCCTCGACGGCAGCGGCATCCAATTCGCCTCAGGCACCTACGACCGCCTCGGGGGTGCGCGCGCTGATCGTTGGCGGTGGGTCGTCACACGACTTCGCGAAGTGGTTTGGCGACGTCGACAAGAACACCCTCAGTGCTCTGCAGCCCGCCTGGATCCACTACACGGAAAACGTGAACAATCTCGCGCTAATTCTCGCCAACATTGACGTGCTCGTCTGGAGCGCAAATCAGTCGCTTTCGAATGAAACGCGCGCGGCGCTGATGGAGTTTGTTGCTGCGGGCAAAGGCCTCATCGTCCTGCATCCCGGCATCTGGTACAATTGGAATAACTTCCCGCAGTGGAACAAGGAGATCATCGGCGGTGGCTCGCGCGGCCACGATAAATATGGCGACTTCGATGTGGAGCTGCTCGAGCCGAACCATCCGCTGCTCGTCGGAGTGCCGCCGACGTTCCGCCTCGCCGACGAGCTCTACCATTCCCAGCTCGATCCCGCCGGAGCCGCGACCACCGTTCTTGCTCAATCCACAAGTCCTGCGAGCGGAAAGACCTTCCCGCAAGTCTGGACCGTCGCACATCCGAAATCACGCATCATCTGCATCACGCTTGGCCACGACGGTCCGGCGCACAACCATCCTGCCTATCAGACGCTGCTGAAGAACGCCTTTCTCTGGGCAGCCAAAAGGTAGGCATCGCCGGCACGCGTAGAGTCCTTACAACTCGTCTACAACGTGCTGGTAGTTTGGATTGATTGGTAGTAAGCCTCACGGCCCACCTGCCATTCCTTGAACATGAACCTCCGTCTTCTTGCGCCCGTTGCTTTGTCGCTTCAGCTCGCCTGTATTCACGCCGACGCGAGCTTTCACTTCATGCAGATCGAACAGATCGTCGGCGGTATTCAGGGCGATCCATCGGCTCAGGCGATTCAGCTCCGGATGCGCAGCGGCGGACAGAATATCGTGAGCGCTTCGCGGCTGAGAGCCTTCGATGCGGCAGGCCTCAATCCCGTCCTTCTCCTCAACATTGGTTCAAACGTCTCCAGCGGAACGGCAGGCGCCAATGTGCTTCTCACGACCGCTGCGTTCAACACGCGGATGAGTGCGGTTCCTGGATTCGCGACGGATTTCACTCTCACCAATGCCATTCCGGCAAGCTACCTCAACGGCGGAAAAGTCACCTTCGAGGACGACAACGGCGGCGTCCTTTGGGCGGTCGCATTCGGCAATTACACCGGCACCAATACGGGGCTCACGGACAACGATGCCAACGGTGACTTCGGCGCTCCATTCGCGAGTCCACTCCCGACCGCTACGGCGCAAGGGATCCGCTTTACAGGCACCGCCAGCGCCCTGAGCACGACCAACTCGGCCGACTACGCCTTTACTCCCGACCCCGCAGTGGTTCGCAACAATGCCGGCAACTCCTTCTCCGTCGTGCCTGAACCCGGTTCCACCGCGCTTCTCGCACTTGGGGCGCTTGGTCTCACGGGAATGCGACGGCGGAAAGAGGGTAGTAGGTAAATCCAGGAACCGGCCCGCGAAAACGTGAGGCCGGCAAAGACAGAAGATCGCAGCGGAAGCCGGTGCGCTTTCCGATTTCCGAGCGTGCTCTTACTCTTACTCCTGACCTTCGCGCACTTCGCGTCTTTGCGGTTGATCCGCCTCGAGTAGAGAAGCAGGCGGTGCGCACCGGGCTTTACCTTTGCTGGGCGCGGGCTACCTTCGGCTCCCTTTGCCCGCCTGCTTGCACCCATGATGACTTCCGCCCAAATCCGCCAGTCGTTCCTCGATTTCTTCCGCGAAAAGCAGCACACCATTGTGCCCAGCAGTTCGCTCATGCCGGACTCGCCGAACCTGCTTTTCACCAATGCCGGCATGAATCAGTTCGTGCCGATCTTTCTCGGTGAGCGGACGCCGGACGTGGCGAAGTGGGCGGGCGCCATCCCAGGCAGCGACACGCGCGCGGCCGATACGCAAAAGTGCATCCGCGCGGGCGGCAAACACAACGACCTCGATGACGTCGGGCTCGATACGTATCACCACACGTTCTTCGAGATGCTGGGGAATTGGAGCTTCGGCGATTACTTCAAGCGCGAGGCGATCGACTGGGCTTGGGAGCTGGTCGTCGGACGGTGGAAATTTCCCGCCGAGCGAATTTACGCGACCATCTACCATCCGGATAAATCGATTGGCGACCCAGCCGAGCGCGATGAGGAGGCGTGGGGCTATTGGGCGGAGAAATTCCGCGCGGCCGGCCTCGACCCAGCTGTCCACATCGTCAACGGCAACAAGAAGGACAACTTCTGGATGATGGGCGAGACGGGTCCGTGCGGCCCGTGCAGCGAGCTGCATGTCGATCTCACCCCTGCGGGCGACACGCGCGGCTCACTCGTGAATGCGGGTGACGCGCGCTGCATCGAGATCTGGAATCTGGTCTTCATCCAGTTCAACGCGAACCCCGACGGGACGTTCTCGCCACTGCCTGCGCAGCACGTCGACACGGGCATGGGCTTCGAGCGGGTGGCGAGCATCATCCAGGGGACGAAAGGCTTCACCGATTTCGCGAATGCGAAGATCTCGAATTACGAGACCGATATTTTCCGCCCGATCTTCGACGAGCTGGAGAAAATGAGCGGCAAAACCTACCGCTCGACACTCCCGGGGGGCGTCGCCGCAGCAGTCGACACTCAGGTCGAGGAGACGTCTCTCGCGGATAAGGCGAGATCGCTTGGGGAGCAGGCATTCGCAGCGATGAAAAGCGCCGCCGCGGATCCGCAGCAGACGATCGCGAGCGTCCGCGGGGCGATCAGTCAGCCAGGAGCCGTCGCATCGGCATTGGGTTCGCTCGTGACGGGAGTTCAACACGCTATCTCCGAGGCCGCCGAATCGCTCAGTGACGAGTCCGCGACAGGCGCAGGTCAGCAGGCGGCAGCGGAGAGTGATTCGCAGATCGCGATCGACATCGCGTTCCGCGTCATCGCTGACCACATCCGCACCCTCAGCTTTGCCATTGCCGATGGCATTCAGCCCGGCAACAGCGACCGGAATTACGTCCTGCGCCGCATTCTGCGCCGGGCCGTGCGCTACGGCCGCACCTTGGGCTTCAAGGAGCCGTTCTTCTACAAGCTGGTGCCCGTCCTCGCTCGAACGATGGGCGACGTTTTCCCCGAGATCCGCACGCGGCAGAAGCAAGTCGAGGAAACCCTTAAGCGTGAAGAGGAGGCGTTCAATCGGACGCTGGATCGCGGGATAGAGCTGTTCGAGGAGAGCATCCCTCTTCTCCACTCATCCAGATACACAGGTAAGGAGGTAGGCAAAGGGCGCTTCGAAAGCGGCGAACCAACTACGCAACACGAGCTTCTTTCGGAGCCCAAGGATGAGCCCGAACGCGGGGTTATCGCTGGAGACTTTGCCTTCATGCTTTACGACACCTACGGCTTCCCACTCGATCTAACCGAGCTGATGGCCCGAGAGCGCGGCCTCACGGTGGACACTGCCGGCTTTGAGAAACACATGGAAGAGCAGCGCACCCGCGCGCGGGCGGCGCAGAAGCGGGAGGTGATCGAACTCTCGGAGATCGAGACAAAGGTGCCGACGCAGTTTATCGGCTATGACGCGCTTACGACTCCGGCGAAGGTCGTCGAGGTGGTGACGCTCAAGGACAAGACCGCCGTTATTTTAGACAGCTCCACGGCTTATGCGGAAATGGGCGGGCAGGTCGGCGACACCGGCGAAATCGTTGCGGGAGCTGACTCGTTCCGCGTGCTCAACACGCAAAAGAGCGGACAGACGTGGCTGCATTTCATCGAAGGTAATGACGCTCCTGCAGTTGGCGACGAGGTTGAGCTTTCGGTCGAGAAGAGCCGGAGGCGGGCAATCGAGCGGCACCATTCCGTCACGCATCTGCTGCATTGGGCGTTGCACGAAGTGGTGAGCCAGGAGGCGACACAGAAGGGTTCCTTTGTTGGCCCGGATAAACTTACTTTCGATTTCAATGGCGCTGCACTGACTCCGCAGCAGGTGCGCGATGTGGAACGGCTGGTCAATGAACGCATCGTCGAGAATGGTCGCGTTTCCTGGATCGAAGTGCCCTACGCGGACGTGCGCGGGCGCGGCGACATCATGCAATTCTTCGGTGACAAATACGGCGAGAACGTGCGCGTGGTGCAGATCGGCGGCGCACTTTACGCGCTCGATGGCTACTCGATGGAACTCTGCGCTGGGACGCACGTGCGCGACACAGGTGAAATTGGGCTCTTCCGGATCAACGCGGAGGCGGCGATTGCCGCGGGCGTCCGCCGCATTGAAGCGGTGGCCGGGCTAAACGCCTACGATCTCGCAACCGCCGATGCGCAACGTCTGCATGCGCTCGCGAGCAAGATCGGCACTCCGCTTCCAGAGTTGGAAAAGCGGATCGAAGGCCTGGTCGCGCAGCAAAAGGAGCTGGAGAAAGCACTCAAGTCTGCTCAACAGCGGGAAGCTGCCGGGCGCGCCAAAGAGCTCCTCGCCAAGGCGGAGCCGATCAATGGCACTCCAGCAATCATCGCGAATCTCGGCACGGCAGATGGTGACACCTTGCAGGCCGCGGTGGACGCATTGAAGGGGCAGTTTCAGGGAGTGGTGCTGCTCGGCGGCTCGGCCAACGGGGCCGTCGCACTTGTGGCTACGGTCTCGCCGGAGTTCACCGCGAAGGTGCAAGCGGGCAAACTCATCCAAGGCATCGCTCCGATGGTGGGCGGCAAAGGTGGCGGGAAGCCGGACAACGCCCGGGGTGGCGGCAAAGACCCGTCGCAACTTGAAGCGGCCCTCGCCCTCGCTCGCACGCTCCTCTAAGCCGAGGAGGATCTTAACCACGGAGGACACGGAGAGCACGGAGGGAGGAGCAGAGGTCCCTTCTCCGTGTCCTCCGTGCTCTCCGTGGTAATTCCTCTGGGGGTAACTGGAGGATTAACCGCGAAGACGCGAAGAGCGCGAAGGAGGAGGAAAGGAATTGCGGCGGCGCAGCGGGCGCGGCGAAGAAATGGCAGCCTGCCGGTGAACTTATGCGATAGTCAATCGACGTGCTTTCGGACGACCTGCGGCGCTCAGCTGCTTAACGGATGGCTAGATGCCGAGGTCCTACCGCAGCTGGCTCATTGTGTTCCGCGAAACCGCCGCGCCCGCTGCGTTCGCCGCGGTAGAAAACCTTCTCCTCCGACCTTTGCGCTCTTCGCGTCTTCGCGGTTAAAACCTGCCGGGGTTAGTTCCACTCGACCGGGACGCTGCGGCGTTGCTGGAAGCGGTCGGTGTAAAAGAGCTGCCGGTTGGCGATGCCGTATTCGTGCACGAGCTTTGTGCATTTCACGTCGAAGCAGCAGTACTCCGCGATATCGAGCATCCGGCCTTCGCGCCACCATCGGATCGCGTCGAGTCCGTCTCCGGTTTTCCCCACCTTCAGCGTGGCGGTAGCTACCGCGTCGAGGCCCAGGCGATGGCCGAGCTTCACCTCGAGATCGCACATCAGGTCGAGCGTGCGGCACTGATACGGCAGGTCGATGACGGTGTAACCCATGAGCACCTCGTAATCGAAGCTGATCACGTTGTAGCCGACGACAAGATCCGCCCGCACGAGCTGGTCGACGAGTTCGTTGACGTTCTTCTCGGTGAAAATGCGGTATTCGCCACTGCGCGAACTGTAGGTGACACCGAGCGACATCCCCATGTCGCGCTTGCGATCCCAGCCACCGGCATCGTTCGCCGTGCGCTGCGTTTCCAGATCAAAATAGACGATGTCGCGTGACATGCGCAGCTTGTAGCCGAGTGGCTCTTTTCGGGGGAGGAAAAACTCTGCGGAAGTTGATGGTGGATCGGGGAGCGAAACGCTCACACCTGCGGTGCGAGGTGTGAGGCAACGCGAGGACTCAAAACGCGCCGCAAGTTCATACGCGTCGAGGGCGCCGAGATCACCGCTAGCGTTGGACGCGTCTACTAACTATCGACCATCCACTCGCCAACCGCCCTCACCGCCCTGCCCACTCGTAGTCGCCGGCATCGAAGGCCATCATGTTGGCCAGCTTACGGACCCGGAACTCCTCCACCACGGCTCCGTCGCTTTGCAAGATCGTTAGGATCTTGCCGCTGCCTTCGCGGCCCATCACTGCCCACTTGAGGTTCGGCGCTTCCGTGATCGTGGCCAGCGGAAGGCCTTCGTGGGTGCGGAGGAAAGCCCCGGCGGAATCCGTGCTAATCTGAAGTTCCAGCGCGGTGCTTTCATCCTTGAGCAGCGGGTTCGGCAGCAGGCGAACGGTATGCTTCAGTTCCGGCTTCAGCGGCTCTGGCCGGCCGAGTTTTCCCGCAACCGCGGCGAAGTCGCCACTCGCCATGATGCTCCGGGAGAAGACCGTCTTCCATGTGGATTGCACCGGCGGCGCTTCGGCATTCTCGGCGGCATTTGGCTCCACCGCTTCCAGGGAAAGCAGCCGGACGCGCTGTTCGCCAGGACCTTCTTCGAGGAGCAGGATCTGATTTGCATCGAGCGAAGCGGTGACCGCCACGGGCTGTGGCTCTGCTGGGTCGACCTTCAGCCTGCGGCGAAACTCGCCGGTTGTGAGAAACTGCTTCACCTCGGTGCCTGTGGCGGTCTTCTCGATCACCCAGACGCTTTGGGAATTCACCCGCGGCCGGCCTTCGCGAGCGCTCCCGAAGAGCCGAAAAGCGTAGGTGGCAGAGGTCACGCCCGGCACTTCCGTCTCCGCGCCACCTTCACCGAGAATGAAAACGCGGCCCTCGCGAATTGAAACGGTCGGCGCTTCTCCGACAGGTTTTGCGGCTTCCGTCACCGCCTCCGTGCGTAACAATTCCCCCGCCGAATCCAGCTCCAAGACTACCGTCTCACCCGCTGCAGTTTCAGCTCGAAACCTGCAAATGGCGGCAGCCCCGTCTGCTTCCGGTTGGATGAACGCCATGCTCAAAACCTTGCGAACGTGCGGCGCATCCTCGCTCGTAATCCAGTCATTGCCATGCAGCGCGACGCCCTCGATGTCGATCTCGCCGACGGCATATCCTCGCGCCGAATAGTTTCCTTTTGGCACCGGCTGGCCCGCGTCGTTATTCCCGTCCCAATGCGTCGTGAGACCGTTCAGGGCAACCGTGAGATCCTCAGCGGTAGCCTCGCGGTGCAGGGTACGGACGAGCTTTCCGGCCTTGTCAAAAATGCCGAGACTGAGCGTCCCTTCCACGGGCGGC
>DASVRY010000536.1:0-5776 GCA_036388395.1 Chthoniobacteraceae bacterium | reverse complement strand
CTGCTTTCCGATGATCCCCTCCAGACCTCGCGCAGCCACCTCGCGAAGGAGTTGCTCCGGCGGCGCTACGATATCCGCAGAGAAGCGGATCATCTCCGGTGCATCGGCGAGCAAAGACTGTAGCTTTGCTTTACGTTCGCTCAGGGGCAGATCGCGCAACTCCTCGCCGTCGAGATGCAGAAGATCGAAGGCGTAGTAGCAAAGTGGCGGATGCTCTTCGCCCATCTCGTACGCTTGCAGTAGTTGAAAGGAGGAACGCCCGTCTTCATCAAGTGCCACGATTTCGCCGTCGAGAATCGCGGTGCCTGCATCGATCTGCTTCAGCGGTTCGACCAGCTCTGAAAACTTGCGCGCCAGGTCCTTGTTGTTGCGCGAGAGGATCTCCACCGAGTCCCCACTCTTCACAGCGAGCGCACGAAAGCCGTCGAACTTCAGCTCATAGATCCAGTCGCCTGTCGTCGGCGGCTGCTCCGCCAGCTTCGCTTTCATCGGCTCGATGAAGGTTAGCTTTGCCGATTTCGCTCGCGGCTTTGCTGGTGCCTTCTTCGCGGCAGGTTTCGCCCTAAGAGAGGAGGCTTTTTCCTCGCGATTCGACTGCCACTCGGCATCGCGATCCTCCGCGATCTTCTGCATCGTCCTCCCGCTTAGGATCGACTGATCATCTTCCTTCTTGGTGACTGCCCTGATGCTCTCGTCGCTCTTCAGCAGCAGCCATTGATTCTCCTCGTCACCGCGGATCCGAACCAGCGTCCACTCGCCCGCGATCTTCTTGCCGTGCAGGCGGAAGTGCAGCTTTCCTTCCCTCAAATCGTGAGCAGGCTCTCCACCCAGCGGCTCCCAGGTTCCTGTATCCCAAACCATCACGGTGCCGCCGCCATACTGCCCTATCGGGATCACGCCTTCGAAGCTTGCATAGTCGAGTGGATGATCCTCCACATGCACCGCGAGCCGCTTGTCTCCTTTTTTGAAAGGCACGCCTTTTGGCACCGCCCACGATTTCAACGCCCCATCCAGCTCCAGCCGAAAGTCATAGTGCAGGCGTGATGCATCGTGCTTTTGGATGACAAACATCCGCCGCTCATTGTCCGAAGCGGCTTTCTTCGGCTTAGGTTCCGCGGTGCGGGTAAAGTCGCGCTTCCGTTCGTACTCGCGCAGCGACTTGTCAGCCATGGCCTACGCTGCCTTCTTGCGGGAGCTGCCACCCTTGATTTTCTCCTGCGTTTTCTGCGGTGACGGCGAAGACTTCCCTTTGCGCCCACTGGTCTGCTCAAGGCTCTTCTGTAGCACCGAGACAAGATCGATGACGTTGGTAGATTTAGGCCGCTTCGCAACCTTACCCACTGGTTGATCGGGGTGCTCGATCTTCTCCTCGATCAGCTTATGCAACGCGTCGCGATACTCATCGGTATACTGCTCTGGCTTCCATTCATCGCTCATGCTTTCGACGAGGGCCGTAGCCATCTCCAGCTCCTTGGGGCTCACCTCCTTCGTTGCCGGACTCTTAAACTCACTCACATCAATCAGCTCATCAGCGAAGTGCATCAGCTCCAGCATGAGCCCGCGGTCCTGAGGCTTCACCGCAGCGAGATGTTGCCGGGTTTTGATCACCACCTTGGCAATGGCAATCTTGCCACTTTTCCGCAGCGCATCCCGTAGGAGCACGTAAGCTTTGTCTCCACCCTTCTCCGCCTCCATATAGTAGGGTTTGTAAAAGAAGACGGGATTCACCTCTTCCATCTTTACGAAGTTGATTATGTCCACAGTCTGCGTTGCCTCGATGTCCACTCGCTTGAAGTCATCCTCCTTCAGCACAACGAACTTCCCTTTCTCATACTCGTATCCTTTAACGATCTTATCCCACGGCACCTCCTCCCCGTCCGCCTCAGCCACCCGCTTGTAATTGACGGGGCTAAGGTCCTGCTCCCTCAGGAGCTTGAATCGAATCTCCTCCCGCCGAGTCGCTGAATAGACGGCGATCGGAATGTTCACCAGACCGAAGCTGATCGCACCTTTCCAGATCGCACGCATGATTGAGAGTTAGGCTAAGCTGCAATTGGAGTGACGATCTCCCATGCACCGCCAGGCTGAGATTGGCTAAGGAGGTCGTTCGCTTGCATACAACAGTGAATCGCGGCACTTGAACGGACCGGGCGTAACATGTTCACACAGGTCCCTTGGGTCGGGGGCTGAAAGGTGAACAAGCCCCACTTAGAGGGGCGATATGGATATCCGCCAAGGCTGCCCTCTGCTGCTACTTACGTACAGACGAAAAACAGCGCGCCGGAACAGGAGCCCCGGCGCGCTGAGCCTTTTTATCCAGCAGATGTGTGGCTGGCGCAGGGCTCGATGCCGCCGCGCCTGCCGAGAACTTTACTCCGACTCGGTGCTTTCAGCTTCGACGTTGATCGAACTCTCGGCGAGTTCGGTCAGCTTCTCGTCCGTCTCAATCTCTTCATCGAGCGTTTCCTGCAACAAAGCCGCGGCGTCATCTTCACCCAGCATTTCCGCGTAGGTGCGGAGGGTCCCGTACCCCGAGATCTCATAATGTTCAGCCTTCTGTGCGGCCGCGATCAGTGCGGCATCGAGCACCTCAGGTGAAGCATCCTCTTCCATCATCTTCGTCGCCTCTTCGATCAGGCCTTCCATCCCTTTGCACTTCTCACCGCGGGAGGAGACGCCGAGCGCCTCAAAAATTTCGTCCAAGCGCTCGATTTGCTTTTCCGTCTGCGCGAGGTGTTCCTCGAAGCCGGCAGCGAGTTCTTCGTTGGTGGCCGCCTTCGCCATCTTCGGGAGCGCCTTGGTCATCTGCTTCTCGGCGCTGTAAATGTCTTTGAGTTCGTGGATGTAAAGGTCTCGGAGAGTTTTCAGTTTCATAGCATTGGGACATCGACCGCGGCACGCCGCGCGGATGGGCGGAAGGCCGCAGCGTGGGGAACACCGGCATGATTGGTGGAAAGGACTCCGCCGGTTCGCGAGCGGACCAATCAGCAATTAGCAATCACCAACCACGCAGCTCCTACTTACTCCCGGGCTTCGTCGCCGGTGTTCCAGCCAGATCTGCAGGAACCTGGTCTGCGGCGAACGTCTCCACATTCAGCTGCGTCAGAGCAATGAAGGGGCAGCCAAAATCCGGAAGCTCACCCCCACTGCGGTCCACCAACGCACCAACCGCCGCGACCACGCCACCGTGCTCCTGGACAATCGCGATCGTCTCCTGCACCCGACCACCACGCGTCACCACATCCTCCGCGACGATGAACCGATCGCCCGGCGCGATCTTGAACCCGCGCCGGAGCACGAGCTTCCCATCTTCCTTCTCGGCGAAAATGTGCGGCTTCCCGAGTGCGCGCGCGACTTCATGCCCTACGATGATCCCGCCGAGCGCTGGTGAAATGACGCGCGGCGCATCGATGCGCCGCAACTCCTCGGCCAGCATCCCGCAAACACGCTCCGCAATCTGTGTATGCTGCAGGAGTAGCGCGCATTGGAAAAACTGCCGGCTGTGCAAGCCGGAGCGGAGCAAAAAGTGCCCCTCAAGCAGCGCATTCGTCTGGCGGAAGAGATCGAGAAGTTCTGCGGACATTGGCTAGAAAAGTGCCGTCGTCGTCTCTGGCGTGGCCGCAGCGATCACCTCGATTTCCACATTTGCCCCCTTCGGCAGCCCGGCAACCTGAATCGTTGAGCGCGCCGGGAATGGTTCAGCGAAGTAACGGGCGTACACGGTGTTCATCGCAGCGAAATCACCAAGATCCGTGAGGAATACCGTTGCCTTCACGACATCCGAATACGTCATGCTGTTTGCCCGCAGCACGGCGCCAACATTCTCCAGCACCTGGCTGGTCTGCGCCGTGATGTCTCCCGGCACCAGTTCACTGGTCGCGGGATCGATTGGGATCTGCCCGGCGCAGAACAGCAAATTGCCGAGAGCGATGGCTTGGGAGTAAGGACCGACGGCAGTGGGAGCTTCGGGAGATGCGATGACCTTTTTCATGAGAGCCGGCGAGGCTATCAGCACCCGCTAGCGAGTCAATTTCCGGCTTGGACGACCAGTGCCCGATATTGATGCACTGGAGCCACAGCGCTCCGGAGACTTCTGGCGATGGGCTTACGGCTGGCTACCACCCCCCGCCGACTTGCCATTCTTCCAAGAGTTCGCTGGGGATTTCCTGAAGGAAGCGGCTGGGGCGTTGGAGGGCTTCGCCGTAGCCGGCGTTGAGGCGGAGATGGGGGTAGGTTAGATAAAGCTCGTCCTTGGCTCGAGTGACGGCGACGTAAAAAAGGCGGCGCTCTTCTTCGATGGCCTCGGCACTTTCGAGGCTGCGGCTGCTTGGAAACATCCCGTCGCACATGAAGATCACGAAGACCACTTTCCACTCCAGCCCCTTGGCCTGATGCACGCTGGACAACGTGACCATCTCGTCGTCGTCGGCGGCGGTGGCTTCGTTGTCCAGGGTAGTGAGGAGCGCGAGTTGATCGAGGAAGTCGGCGGTCTTCTCATACTGCCGCGCGAAGTTCATGAGCGTATTCAGGTCCTCGCGGCGCTGATCGTAATTCGGGAACTTGGCTTTTAGATACTCGTCGTAGATCGCTTCCAGAATGCTCGCGATCATCTCGGCGGGAGGATTAGCGACTCCACCTGGGGCGATCTCCTCGAGCGTATGCGCGAGCTGCTCCCACGCCTTGCGACTTTTGGAGGGAACCTTGAGCGGCATGAGCAGATCGTGGAAGAAGTTGTTGATGCGCAGGGCCGGTTCTGCGGCATCTGCAGGGGCGGCGCCGAGCTGTGGATGACGTTTCTCCACTTCACTCCAGAGCTGCTCGGCGGAGCGGGAGCCGATGCCAGGCAGGAGCCGGATCATGCGTTTAAACGCAACCTCATCCCGCGGGTTCACCGCATACTTCAGGAAGGCGGAAACGTCTTTGATGTGCGCCTGCTCGAAGAAGCGCAGCCCGCTTGTGATCTGAAACGGCACTCCATGTCTAGTGAGCTCCATCTGCAGTTCCATGGAGTGATAATGCGCCCGGTAAAGCACCGCCACCTCGTCGAGATCGATCCCCTCCTCGCGCAGGTCGAGGATGCGCTGGGTCACGAACAGCGCCTGTTGGTTGGAGTCGCCGAGCGGGACGAGCCCCGGCTTGACGGGTGCCGCCGGACGCGCGGCGACCAGCTCCTTTTTAAACTGCTGCACGTTCGCGGCGATTGCGGCATTGGCGACGTCGAGGATGTCCGGCACGCTGCGGTAATTCGTCTCGATCTTGTAAACGCGCGCCGTTGGATAGCGCTTCGGGAAATCGAGGATGTTTTTGAAATTCGCGCCGCGCCACGAGTAGATCGCCTGCGCGTCATCGCCCACGACCATCACGTTGCGATGGCGCGCGGCGAGCATTTCGATGAAGTCGGCCTGGAGGTGGTTCGTGTCCTGATACTCATCCACGAGAACAAACTGAAACTGCCGCTGGTAGCGCTCGGCAATGGCGGGATTCGCCTCCAGCATCCGCAGCGTTTTCTCCAGCAGATCGTCGAAATCCATCGAGTTTGCCGCCTTCTTCTTCGCCTCGTAGCGCTTCTGTAGATCGGCAATCTGCCGGTCGAAATCGAGGAAGTGCGGATACTTCTCAAAGAGCACCTCATCGATCCGCTTGCCGGTGTTCAGCGCGTAGGAAAAGACATCGGCGAGCACATCGCCCTTGGGGAAGCGCTTGTCCTTCGGATCGACTCCGGAGCCGGCGATCACGGAGTCCAGCATGTCGCGCTGGTCCTCGCGATCCATGATGG
>DASVRY010000535.1:0-7141 GCA_036388395.1 Chthoniobacteraceae bacterium | reverse complement strand
GCGATCCAGCCGTCGAACATCATGTTCTTGGCAATGTCACCGAAGAGCATCACGTGCTCGAGCATTTCGCTGTGTCCAGCCGTGCCACCGGCGACTTCGCCGAGCACCACGAGCCGTGCTGCCGCCTCGGACGTGCCCTGCGCGAGTGCCGCGAATTGGATGTTGCCCGGAGAACGCGCACCCTTGGCTACGATCAGTTCATCGACTTCTCCAGCAAAGCCCTTTGCATCCTCCTGCTCGCCCGGGAGCGAGCCGAGGGTGAGGCCACTATTCATCGCAGGCAGGGTTGCGGCGACAGTCCCGAAGCTGCGGCCATTGACGAAGAGTTCGAGCCTTCCTGGTGCAGAGACAAAGGCGAGGTGATGCCAAGCACCCGGCGCGAGAGCTTCAGCTGCAGGCGTGCGGACCGTCCCAGCGGCGTTGATCACTTCCGCGAAGGGGATGCCGTCTTCGACACCGATCGTAACTGCGTCCACTGCCTCTTTATAGGCTAGGACCACCTGGCGGCCCTGGAGGGTCGCTGGTTTCACCCAGACGGATGTAGTTAGCGGAGATCCTGCAGCCCAGGTGAGCTTATCATTCGCAGGGATGGCGATGCCGCTTTTACCGGAGAGTCGCAGCCCAGTGCCGACCAGTGCCCCCTCTACAGGAATACCGGCAGTGGCTGCGGTGGGGCCGTTCCCGGTCGCATCGGATGGCGGGGTGGCGCGTTCGCCGAAGTGGTAGACGAGCACCGTTTCAGCGTCATAGCTCGCCTTTGGATCTGCGGCCCCTGCAGGAGCTGCGGCCGTCGTGCCGTAGTATAGCCAGAAGGTGGTCTTCGCACCCGGCTTCACCTCTGGCACTTTCACCCAGACGAAGGCCTCGTTGAGGAGCCCATCATATTTCTCGATGTGATAGGCGAGCGGGGTCTTGTCGTCCTCAGCGATGAAGCGCAGGTCGCTGCCATCCTCGCTCGCTTGCATGAACTGGAAATTTCCTTCGTGCAGTCGCACGAGCACAGTAGCGGAACCAATCGGCCCACTCACCTCGGCGCCAGCACTCGTGGTGTCGATGTTCACCGGCTGCCGGATTGTATAGATCTTGTCCCACCAGGCCTGCGCCGAAGTGGAGCAGAGGAACTGGGCGAAAATGCACGCGAAGAGCGCGCGGAGGAGGTTGGCTTTCAAGCCGGCAGAAGAGTGGATCATGAGATGTTCACGAGTTTCGGGCATTGCGTTCGCTGGCTAGAATTCAGCCCAGACGCGGAAAGTAAGACGGAGATCACCGGTCTTCGTATTGGCTCCGTCGACGATCGGGAAACCGGCGTCCAACGAGGCGTTTAGATAGTCGAACATCTGGAAACGCGTGCCGAAGCCGTAGCTGGCGAGTTCGAAACGATCCTCCTGTTCGGGGAGGGGGTCATTCAGGATGAGGATCCCGCCTTCGAGGAAGGTGTAGAACCGCCATTCGTTGCCTTCGCCCTTCATCCAGCTGAGCAGCGAAGGGGTGCGGACTTCCAGAGAGCCGAAGAGGCCATTGTCCGCGAGAGCTTCCGCTTCGAGATAGCCGCGGACGGAATCCAGGCCGCCTCCGGCAATCTGCTCGGTGTTTAGCAAGGGCCGATTCGCGATCTGCCCGAGCACCTTGCCGAAGACCTCGAAGTCCTCTGGCAGCTTCTGCGTGTGCGCGATGTCGCCGCGGAAGTAGACAAAATTGCCATCAGAGCGGAAGCGGTTCTCGTCGTAAGCGTCGCGCTTGCTTCCCATGCCGCGGAAGTGCCACGTGATCCCCGCATTGGCTGCGGTGTTATAGCCCTTGCCCTGCCAGTTTGCAGAGTAACCCAGGGTGAAAGGATAGTAGGAGATCGGCGTCGAGCTTGCCAACCCTGCAAGGGTCAGCGTCTGCTCGAAGTGCTTGTAGTCGAAGTCGACACTGAGCGATTGGGAAAAGCCTTTGCCCGGCGGGAGAGCGATGAGCGCCCGCAGGCCGATGACTTCACCCGGGGCGGTAACGCCAGCGCCGCTGCCGGGGATGACGGTATTTGACTCCTGCTTGGTCGCCGTGAGCATCAGGCTCAGGGGTGTATAGTTAGGGAAGCGAGCGATGTAGTATCCGGAGTAGATACGAACCTCGTCCGGGTTTTGCGGAGAGATCTGGAAATTGCCGCCGATGGAGTGGCCGAGTTGCCAGAGATTGTTATAGCTAAGCGCGGCCGAGAGCCGAAGCGGCGTGGTATTCGCCGTATAACGGTTATTCAGCTCCACGCTGCCGTGGAGCGGGAACGTGTCTTTGACGTTGAGATCGATGTCGACCGTCCCGAGCTCCACGCCGGCGCGAATTTCCGGCGTGATCTGCCGGTCGGCGAGTTGGTTCAGGCCCACGATCTCCTGCGTCACCTGATTGAAGTTGATCACGCGTCCTTCAGCCATCGAACGCGCCCGATTCTTGATGTGCGAGGGCAGGAAATAGCGGGAGCCTTTTACGCGGAACCTTCCGACTGTGGCTTCCACCACCTGGAGACGCACGATTCCGCGGCGGACTTGCTGCACCGGGATTTCCACCGAGACGGTCTCGAAGCCCTTCTCATGGTAGGCTTTCTCCAGAGCCGCGCGGGCTTGCTCCACATCCTCACTGGTGCGGCCGGGACCTAGATAAGGATAGACCGCCTCTTCCACGGAAATGCGGGGGAGGTTGCGCGCGCCTTGGACGCGATACTCCCGGATATACATGGGCGGCTCCGGAGCTGTCTCGACTGCGCCTGTGGTATCTGTTGGGACCGGCTCCTCGATCTGTTGCTCGGGAGCTGTTTCCTGCGCGCCGGCGGCCGCCTGCAGGTAGAGTGCTGCGGTGCCGGAGATCAGCGCCAGCATGGCAGGACTTGCGCTTCGCCACGCGCCGCCAGCCCCGCGGATGCGGAGGTGAGGCAGACGAGATGGAGACGTGATGCGCAAGATGAGAAGAGTAGGCCATCGGCAGAGCGGCGAAGGCCCAGGCCGTTGATGGCGGAAAGAGGCTGCGATTCACTTCAGAGAGTGAAGAAGAGCCTCAGTAAGTGTTATTTAACTATATCGTAGGTAGTGCTTTGATGCGGTGGAGTGATGAGCTGGCACCTAACGGTCGGGCACGGCCATCTCTTAGCTGCGGGGCGATTTTGCCTCCATGTCTTTATTGTTACATTCAGGTGCCGCGATTGTTACAAACGCGTGTACAAGGGGCTTAGGCGTCGCTCTCTCGGGGCCGGGAGGACGCGCTGGCTCCAGGCAAGCGGTCGCACTATTTAGCCCGTGAATTTGGCTGGCGCCCCTTCTCCGTGTTCAGGCACGGTGGTCAGATGTCTCCGTCAAGGCCGTGGTTAGTTTCGCATCGCGCACGTTTGGTCGTGCATCCTTCTTTTGGTTGCTGGTGCGCCACAGCTGCGCTGCTCTCCGGGCTTCTCCTGGCCCGCCCCGGCATGGCTGCCACCCCGGTCGTCGAACCGGTGCCGATTCTTGTCTCCGGCAGCCCCAAGGGCAGCCCGCCACTGGTGAAGGTATTCAGCGGACGGACCGGTGAAATCCTCTCGGAATTTGCCCCGTTTGATTCATCTTTCCGCGGGGGCGTCAACGTGGCCTCGGGAGATCTGGATGGAGATGGGCAGGCGGAAGTCGTGGCGGCTGCCGATCAAGGAGGGGGTCCTCGGGTAAGGGTCTTCAACGGGAGGACCGGGGCAAGCGTCGTAGATTTTTTCGCGCTCGAATCGAGCTTCACCGGCGGTGTCTCGGTCGCAGTCGGCGATCTCGATGGCGACGGCAAGGCAGAAATCGTCGCGGGCGCGGGTCCGGGCGGAGGGCCGCGGGTAACGGTCTTCGATGGAGCAGGTCAGAAGATTGGTGACTTCATGGCTTTCGAGACCTCGTTCAGGGGCGGAGCGCGAGTTGCAGTTGGCGATGTGAATGGTGACGGTGCGGCTGAGATCGTGGCCGCAGCGGGTCCAGGCGGCGGCCCGCGTGTCAAGGTGCTCGACGGCTCCAGCTTCACTGTCTTGAAAGATCTTCTGGTCTTTCAGGCTTCTTATCGCGGTGGTGTGGTGGTCGCCGTGGGTGACGTGACAGGAGACGGAGTGGCGGAAATCGTGGCCGGCACGGACGGCGGGGCAAGCCCTCGAGTTGCGATCTTCAACGGGGATACGGGCAGTGAGATCGCTGGATTCCTCCCAGGCACTGCGAGGGAGAGAAGCGGGGTCCGTCTCGCCACGGGCGATATCGATGGCGATGGCACCGATGAGATCGTCGTCGCGACGAAGACGCGGCCGCAGATCTTTCGATACAATGCAGAAGAGGGTGAAGTGGTCCCTCAGGCTGTCGGCCCTTCGGCCAGTCAATTAGGCGTGCCGTTGATCGAAGGAGACACCTTCACCACAGGGGACTTCGACCCGGAGCCTGGCCTGGAGGTCGTGATCGGCCCGCGGCAGGGAGGTAATTTTTTGATCTCCGTGGCTGACGAGCTTCTGAGGGTGAAGGCTTTCGCTGGTCTCGACAACCGGTTCAGGTCCGGGGTGCGGGTGGCCAGTGGGGATGTGAACGGCGATGGCACAAGCGACATCATCGCGGCTGCAGGAGGCGGCAATAAAGCGCACGTGCGCGTTTTCGATGGGGCGACGCGCGAAGCATTCCCTGGGAAACTCGGGGGTTTCGATGCTCCTGGTGCGAGCTTTGCCGGTGGCGTGTACGTTGCGGCAGGCGACCTCAATGGCGACGGCTTTGCTGAGGTCGTCACCGTCGGCGGCAGCGGCTCGCCCGTGGTTGGCATTTTCGACGGCAAGACAGCGGGCGCTACGCCCAAGTCGATTGAACTTGGCGATGGCTTCACCTCCGGGGCCCGTGTTGCATTGGGAGACGTGAACAACGACGGGACGCCGGACATCATCGTCGGCGCGGTGGGCGCGACGGCGACAGGTGGCGGAATGGTGATCGTCTATAGTGGCAAAGATCCTACCGTGGTGCTGCGCACGCACTTCCCATTTCCTTTCCTCACGAAGCGTGCCGTCTCCGTGACTTCAGGCGATCTGAATGGCGACGGGCACGCGGAGATCGTCGCGGGTGCTTTGTCATTGGACGACCCGCAGGTGCGGATCCTGGATGGAGCGACCGGCGCAATGACGACGGGGTTCAACGCCTATCGCATTGCGAAAGGCCTGAACAAGGCGAGCCTCGAGGTTTCTCTTCAGCCATTCCCTGGATTCAGGGGTGGGCTGCAGTTGGTGACGATCCCCAGTAAGTTCCCCGGTAACGTCCGAGTCTTCGGCACGAACTTTCACGAGCTTCGAGCTGCGGCGATTTTGGGCGCGCTGGAGGCGGAGCCCGAATTCAAAAACGCCGGCAGTTTCGCATTCGGAGATGTGCCCGCGGGACCAGCTTCCAGATGAGCTGCTGAGCACCTCCGTCGAGCGGGAGGTTCTTCAGGGCAGGCTCGCGTCATCACGTGCAGCGTGGGAGTAGTGTCGAGCGGTGACACTCTCCGGGCAAGGGGCGCAGCCGGTTCGGCTTTCAGGCCCGATGAGTTTCGCGATGAAACTCCAGAACAAAGTAGCGCTCGTGACAGGCGCGGGGTCGGGGCTCGGAGAGGCAGCGGCGTGTCTGCTCGCGCGTGAAGGGGCAAAGATCGGCGTGCTCTCGCGGACGCAGTCCGAGATCGACGAGCTTGCAGAGAACATCCGCGAGGCTGGTGGTGAGGCGATGGCGCTCCGGGCGGATATCTCGGAGCCAGAGGAGATGGAAGCTGCAATCGCGCAGCTACGTGAGAAGTGGGGTCGGCTCGACATCGTCTTCGCGAATGCAGGCGTGAACGGCGTTTGGGCGCCGCTGGAGGAACTGACGATCGATGATTGGAAGAAAACGCTCGCAATCAACCTCGATGGGACTTTTTACACGGTGAAACTCGCCCTGCCGCTCCTCCAGGAGCGCGGCGGTTCGGTGATTATCACTTCATCCGTGAACGGCACCCGGATGTTCAGCAATACTGGCGCGACGGCCTACGCGACCTCAAAGGCGGGGCAGGTGGCATTTGCGAAGATGATCGCGGTCGAACTCGCGCGGAAGAAGATCCGGGTGAATGTGATCTGCCCCGGCGCGATCGATACCGCGATTGAGGAGAACACTGAGAAGCGCAGCACGGAGAAGCTGCCGCAGCCGGTGGAGTTTCCCGAGGGAAGAATCCCGCTTACCGGGGAGAGGTCCGGCACATCGGATCAGGTCGCCAAGTTGGTGCTTTTTCTCGCCTCCGATGAGTCGGATCACATCACCGGGACCGAGATCTTTATCGATGGAGCGCAGTCGCTCCTACAGGGGTAAGAAACGCAGAAGCCGGAACTTGGGAGAGCGGACGACGAGCCCTGGCCCGGCGCGGGAACCCTGCTGGCAGCTGATCGAGGAGGACTCAGGGAATTGGCTAGTCAAACCGGGGTTTATCTCCTGCGATGTTGCCCGCCGGAGGTGTGCAACGACAGGTCGGGAGACCTGTGCTCCCCTCGGAGACGGCGTCGCGACACTCTTCCCTGGGGAGCACAGACCTCTGGTCTGTCACGGCGGACCTCCCGGTCTGGTGCATCGCAGATCGAGGCGTCCTGTTTACGCAGCGGACGTGCTCCGACCACTCCAACGCGGCGACGACCTGCGGGATCTTGCCTGTCGTGCAGAGCGTTGTCAGAGCTGATGACCAGTATGCAGCGCCGAAGAGGCGAGGGTGCTACTCTTGGCCTCCATGGGCTTCAAACGGAGATGGACCCCGAGCACCGTAGCCGGGCGTGCATCCGTCGGGTATGCGGGGCGTATCTTTTCAGGCCGCGAGACGGCTGGATTCCATTGACGCAACCAGCTAGGAACTTTGCCGAGATTTATCCAGTGACTCCATGACAAACTCCAACCCCTCCTCCAATGGGCACGGTGAAAAGTGCGCGACCGGTGTGGACGGCCTCGACCTGGTCTTGAATGGAGGTTTGCCGCCGCATCGCTTTTACCTCGTGCAAGGCGACCCTGGGGTGGGGAAGACAACTCTGGGGCTGCGCTTCCTCATCGAAGGGGTGAAGCACGGCGAAGCGGGACTTTACATCACCCTTTCCGAGACTCACGAGGAGTTGCTCGAGGTCGCAGTCTCGCACGACTGGGATCTTTCAATGCTGGCG
>DASVRY010000534.1:0-1595 GCA_036388395.1 Chthoniobacteraceae bacterium | reverse complement strand
AAGGCGAGCTCCGGACCGTCATCGGACCGAATGGCGCCGGCAAGACAACATTCCTCGACCTGATTACCGGCCGCACTAAGCCGGATACAGGCAAGATTTGCTTCGATAGTGAGCACGACCTCACCCGGATGAACGAGTACGAGATATATCGACTCGGCATTGGGCGCAAATTCCAGACGCCGACGGTCTATATCGATCACACAGTGTTCGAGAACCTGCTCCTTTCGCTCGCTGGCCCGCGCGGTGTCTGGGCATCCCTCTTCAGCCGCGCGACGAGCGAGCAACGGGAGCGAATTCACGAGATCCTCGGCACGATCAACCTAGTTGACAAGGCAGAGTGGAAAGCGGGCGCATTAGCGCACGGTCAAAAGCAGTGGCTGGAGATCGGCATGTTGCTTGCCCAGAATGCGAAGCTTCTTCTCGTGGATGAGCCCGCCGCGGGCATGACGGATGAGGAAACTGCCCGCACTGGCGAACTGCTGCTCAGTCTCGCTGGAAAACACAGCATTATCGTCATCGAGCACGACATGGTGTTCATCCGGCAGATCGCCGCCGGGCGGAAAGTGACTGTGCTGCACCAAGGGACCGTCCTTTGCGAAGGGCCGGTCGATCAGGTGCAGAACAATGAAAAGGTGATCGAGGTCTACCTTGGCCGCAAACACGCGCACTAGCTAACTTATGATGAACGAAGAGGCGAAGAACGCGAAGGTAGGACGGCTGGGGAGCATCCGCTCCCCTCACGACCTGCCATCCGCCGTGCTCACTGCGATCACCGCAGTTCGGCTTCTGAAATCTTCGCGTCCTTCAGGTGTTCGCAGTTAATATCCGATGCTCACCGTCTCCTCACTTGAAGTTTCGATCGCCGGGTCCCGCATCTTGCGAGGAGTAAATCTCACGGTCCCGGAAAAGAGCGTCGTCTGTCTGATGGGCCGCAACGGTGTGGGGAAGACGACCACGCTGAAAAGCATCGTTGGCGTTCTACAGCCGAATGCTGGGCGTATCACGCTGGAGGGTGAGGATCTCAGCCGAATGTTGCCCGAAGGGCGGGCGCGGCGTGGCCTTGGGTATGTGCCGCAGGGGCGCGAAATCTTCCCGCATCTCACCGTGCGGGAGAATCTGGAGATCGGTATGCGTGCACAGGGGAAGCTGCGCAAGATGACGGCAAAGCTCGATCGCGTTTTTACCTTGTTCCCGATTTTGAAAGAATTCCTCCCGCGCCTAGGTGGGATGCTTAGCGGAGGGCAACAACAGCAACTCGCCATCGCGCGAGCCTTGTTGACCGAGCCAAAGGTGCTGATCCTGGATGAACCGACCGAAGGCATTCAGCCTAACGTGATCGATCAGATTGGGGATACGATTCGGCTGCTCAAAGAAGAGGGAAAGATGAGCATCCTGCTCGTGGAGCAGTATCTCGATTTTGCCAGGGAGCTGGCGGATCTCTTTGCGATCATGGATCGCGGCGCGGTGGTGGCGAGCGGCCCGATTGCAGAGCTGACCGACGACATAGTACGCGCGCACCTCACTGTTTAGCCGAGCGGCCGAGCCGTCCTCCGAGGCAACGCTACCTTAGCTTCCGCAGCCCAGGGATGAGCGCG
>DASVRY010000533.1:0-5179 GCA_036388395.1 Chthoniobacteraceae bacterium | reverse complement strand
GGAAGTTGGAGATTCGCAGCAGCGTGAGCGCCTTCATCTCAGAATTGCGGGCGCGAGATATTCAGGTGCTGCCAATCGAGCCGGGCCACGCCGTGTCGGTGGTCGATCTTCCGCTGCACCATCGCGATCCGTTCGACCGGCTGCTCATTGCTCAGGCGAAGCGGGAGAAGATGACTCTGCTCACCTGCGATCCCGCATTCGACGAGTATGACGTGAAGATTCTGTGGTGAGGGGTTGCTCTCCCGCATGAGTGTGGTGCGCCGGGTGTTCGATAAGGGATTCCAGGCCGAGCGATTTTCCCATTGCCCTTTGATTTCTCCCGCCGAGAATCGCCTCTCTTTTTTCCCAAGCCATGACCAAACCCAAAGTTCTTGTTGCCGACGCCATCTCCGAGCGTGGCGTTAGCGAACTCGCCGCCGGCGGGCTCCTCGATGTGACGGTGAAAACCGGCCTACGGGAGGATGAGCTTCTAGAGATCATCGGCGAATACTCAGCCTTGGTCGTGCGCAGCCAGACGAAGGCCACGGCAAAGCTCATCGACGCGGCGAAGAAACTGAAAGTCATCGGACGCGCTGGGGTAGGGGTGGATAATGTCGATACCGAAGCGGCCACCCGCCGCGGCGTGATTGTGATGAACACGCCCGGCGGAAACACAATCTCGACCGCCGAGCACGCGTTCTCGCTCATGGTCTCGACCGCGCGGAATATCCCGCAGGCGGATGCCAGCATGAAGGCTGGAAAGTGGGATCGTAAGAACTTCGAAGGTGTCGAACTCTACAACAAGACACTCGCCGTCCTCGGCATGGGCCGGATCGGCACCGAGATCGCCCGTCGTGCGATCGCCTTCGGGATGAGAGTCCTCGCGTATGATCCTTATCTTTCCGCGACCCGGGCTCGCTCCCTCCAGGTCGAGCTGATCGAGAAGCTCGACGACATTCTCCCGCAGGCGGATTTCGTCACGCTCCACATGCCGCTTACGCCTGAGACGAAATACATGATCAACCGATCACGTCTGGCCGGTATGAAGAAAGGCGTACGGATTGTGAACTGCGCGCGTGGCGGCCTGGTCGAGGAGTCGGCGCTCATCGAGGCACTTCAGTCCAAACACGTTGCGGCCGCTGCCTTGGACGTTTTCGAAGTTGAACCTCCACCGGCCGATTCGCCGCTGCTCAAGCTCCCGAATCTGATCATGACGCCGCATCTCGGCGCGTCGACGGCAGAGGCGCAGGAGGGCGTAGGCTTGGAGATTGCGGAACAAATTCGCGCCGCCCTTCTAGATGGTGAGATTCGGAACGCGGTCAACATGCCAAGCATCGATGCCAAGACCCTTGCCATCATCGGGCCACATCTTGAACTCGGAGAGAGGCTTGGACGTTTTCTTTCGCAAATTGCGGAAAAACGATGCAACGGGTTGAACATAAATTTCAGCGGCAAAATCAATGAGGTGGACACGACAGCGGTGACGCGTTCCGTGCTGAAAGGTTTTCTCCAAGCCGCGGGTGGGGGCGAGGTGAACGTCGTCAATGCTCCAGCCTTTGCTGAGAATCTCGGTCTCAAAGTTACTGAGTCGCGTGAGAGCAGCTTGGGAGATTTCACCGAGCTGATCGAGCTCACAGCGGCCGGCGAGAGCGGGTGGGTTTCGGTCGCCGGCACCTTCTTTGGCAGCACGCCGCGAATCGTGAAAGTGAACGGCCGTCACGTCGAAGCCAAGCCGGGTGGCGTGCTGTTGCTCCTGGAGAACCGCGACCGACCTGGCATCGTCGGGCATGTCGGGTCACTCATGGGCAAACATGGGGTGAATATCGCCGGTATGTCGCTCAGCCGCGATGAAGCGGGTGGCGAGGCGCTGACTGTCTTGAACCTCGATGCCGCACCGGGGGAGGCGCTCCTGTCTGAGCTGCTCGCCGAGGCCGACATCCGTAGCGCACAGGTGGTGCAGCTTTGAAGATCACCTTCCAGGGCGGCCCTCCGAAAGCTCGCGGCGCCACAGTGGAGATTCGGTTTCTCCCGCGTGATCGACGCGAGAAGCTCCAACCGTCCGTTTCGGATGCGGAGTTCTCCGGAAAGGCGAACGCGCTTTTGCACCTTCGGGCCGAGGGGCAGCTTCTCGTCGGCTTGGGTGAACGGGCCGGGTTGAATGCTCAGACCCTTCGATCGGCGGCAGGCGCCGCGGTGATGTTCCTGAAGAAGATCGGGCGCACGCAGCTGCTCTTCAATCTGGAGGACTGGCCGGAGTTTGCTGGTGCGGCAGTCGAGGGAGCGGTGCTCGCAGACTACCGCTTCGAGTTGTTCAAGGCATCCAAGACGACACCGATCGCCTCCATCGCCATTCAGGTCCTTCCCGAAGATGTGAATGTCGCAAAACGCGCGGCGGTTGTCGCACAAGCGGCTGCCCAAGCGACAAATTTGGCACGAGAGGTAGGCAATCTGCCCGGCAACCTTCTCTATCCCGAGGTGCTGGCAAACCGCGCGATCAAGCTGGCCAAGGAGACAGGCCTCCGCGTTCAGGTGCTCGATGAACGGCAGCTCCGTGCTGGGAAATTTGGCGGTCTCGTCGCGGTCGGCGGTGGAAGCTCACGAGGGCCCCGGCTCATCGTGCTCGAGCATCGCGGTGGCCCGAAGGATCAGCAGCCGATTGCACTGGTGGGAAAGGCGATCACGTTCGATACCGGCGGCATTTCGATCAAGCCGGCAGCGAACATGGAGGAGATGGTTTTCGATAAGTGCGGCGGTATGGCGGTGCTCGGTGCGATGGCGGGCATTGCGCGGCTGAAGTTGAAGCGGAACGTTGTGGGCGTGATCGCGAGCGCGGAAAATATGCCGGGACCGGATGCATATCGGCCAGGGGATATCGTCACGACTTACGACGGGAAGCACATCGAGATCGTGAACACCGATGCCGAAGGCCGAATGGTGCTGGCCGATGCTTTGGCCTACGCGCGGCGTGACTTGAAAGCTGCCGCCTTGATCGACCTCGCGACACTGACCGGCGCCTGTGGAGTGGCACTCGGCGAAGCGGCTGCTGGGCTCTGGAGCAATGATGATGAACTCCGGCAGCAGGTGCTTGACGCGGCCTCAAAAACCGGCGAGCGCCTTTGGCCAATGCCGCTCTATCCGGAGTACGATGACGCGATCAAGAGCTCCGTGGCTCTGCTCAAAAATAGCGGTGGCCGGCTTGCGGGTGCTTCAACAGCTGCGGCTTTCCTAAAGGCGTTTGCAGAGGAAACGCCGTGGGCGCACCTCGACATCGCCTACACAGCGAGCACCGACAAGGATCGGGCGGACCTTGCGCGAGGCGCAACGGGCTTTGGCGTCCGCACGCTGATTCAGCTCGTTACCGACTGGCGCTGAAGGAGATCTTCTTTTACCGGGACGTTGAATCGGGTTGCACGTCCGGCGCCTTGAGCAGGGGCGATTTGCTCACCGTATGGGATTCATTGGAACTATTATTGTCGGCCTCGTCATCGGGGTCATCGCGAAGCTGCTCATGCCCGGCAAAGATCCAGGCGGCTGCATCATCACCATTCTGATCGGCCTTGCCGGCTCCTTTATCGCTGGCTACCTCGGCCAGGCGCTCGGCCTCTATCGAGCGGACGAGCCCGCCGGTTGGATCGGCTCGGTGATCGGAGCGATGATCCTGCTCTTCATCTACCGAATGATTGCAGGGCGTAAACGGTAGCCGTTGCCGCACAACGGCGCTCCCACCCAGTGGCCAGCTGGCTAGCTAGGCAGCAGCATCAACGCTGCGCCCACAATAATCGTGGGCAGGAGCGCCGCGCCGAGCAGGCGCAGCGGTGAAATGCCTGCTTCGCCGAAGTATCTCTGGAGAATAGATTGCCCCGCGGGATTTGGCGCATTCGCTATGACAGTCAAGCCTCCTCCTGCGACTGCCCCGGCAACGACAGCTTGCTTGAGCTCGTCAGAAAATCCGGGGACGAGCGAGGCGAGGTAGGTGATCGCCGCGTTGTCATTAACGGCCGTCAAGGCGGTAGCGCCGAGCATTAGGGGCCACTTGGTCAAGCTGCTCAGCACTGGTGCGATCCACCACTGCTGGCAGCCGCCGTGGAGCACCAAGGCAGCGAGGAAGAAACCCACGAGCATCGGTCCGCGAAGGGAGAGTTCGCTTTGATGGCGTTCGGTGGCCTGGACAAAGGCGAGGAAGAAGAGAAACCCCAGTACGACCAGGGAAGGGTGATGGGCGTTGAGCACGGTCCACGCGATGAAGGTCAGGTGAGTCAGTGTGAGACCGATGGGTATCGGACGCTCCCGGACCTCGTCAGCGGCGGTGGGTGTAAGGCGTAAGAGTTCCCCACGAAAGCAAAGGAAGTACAGCGCGTTCGCTGCGAGGATTCCCGTCGCTGCCTTCCAGCCGAAGTGGCCCAGCATGAACGGCGTATCCCAGCCCCAAGTTTTGGCGACCATGACAATCGGAGGAGCCGCAAAGTGGGTCAGCGTTCCTCCAACAGAGACGTTCACGAAAAGGAGTCCGAGGGTAGCGTATTTCAGGGAGGAAGACGGGTTCAGGACGTAAAAGCGCTGACCTAGCAACAAGGCGCAGATCGTCATCGCCGCCGGCTCGGTGATGAACGAGCCAAGGAGCGGGCCAACCGTGAGGATGGAAAGCCACCAGGCCACCGGTCTCCCATTGCCGAGAGAAGCGACGCGAGCGAGACACGCCTCCGCGAACCTGAGGACCGGACGCGATGCGGCAATAGCCATGATCACCGCGACGAAGACGGGCTCAGCAAAACTGGCTTGATCGAAGTAGCTGACCATCGTGCCCCAACCGTGGAAGACCACGATGGACGCGCAGAGGGGAATTAGCCAGATCCCGAAGACTGCTTCTACCTCCCCCATGAAGTGAAAGAGCTGTGCGCGGAACTGCAGCTTGTCGCGCTTGCGCGCGACGTGCGGATCCTGCTGCGGCTCTTCTTCGTAGATCTGCAGTGCCTCAAACGAATGGTGGTAGCGATGAGAAATCGCCATGAACCGTGAAGCGAGGAAGGTATGCAGAACAGCCAGGATGAAGAAGCTGGTTGCGAGAACATTGAAGGGCTCTGCTTTTGCGCGATACAGCAGTTTCTCGCCGAGGCTAGCTGATGCACCGTCCTGATAGGATTCCGGTGATAGGGGAAAAGACGGTGTGCCACCGAGGCTTGCTGACGCGGCTTCTGCTATC
>DASVRY010000532.1:0-6035 GCA_036388395.1 Chthoniobacteraceae bacterium | reverse complement strand
CCTCTGATAACCAGGGCGGGCTGACGGATACCGCCGGCGCCGCTGCCATCGCTCGCTCTCGAGCGGGCGAAACAATGCCGATCGAACCGTTTGGCGAAACCGTGCTCGTGTGTTACAGGAGCGGCCTCCCTATGGAAACCGTCCGCGCCTTCTTTCGTCGCTCTCTCCTTCTCATCACTGCGGCGGCCTCGCTCCTGCCGGATCTCGGCGTGGCGGGGGGCGGCGAGACATCGCCCGCTCCAGTGCCTCAGCACGGTTTGCAGATCCAGCTGCGCACCAGTGCTTACGAAGTGCGTCTGGACCCGGCGCAAACCACGCGACCTACGATGGTCGCCTCAGCCGTACTCGCAAACCGGAGCCGGCGGTCGACTGTCGGCTTTATCTTCCCGAGCCAGTATGCGGCGGAGCAGGTCTTCAGATTCCGCTTGTTCAACAGTGCCGGGGAGCAGCTCTGGGCCTCCGACCAGCATGTGCGGGTGATTCCTGGCGAGACTCCACGCGACCTTCTGCCGGGGAATATCTGGAGGGCGACGAGCGAGATTCCCCTGGCCGTGGAAGGGGAGCTTTTGCCGGCCGGCACCTACACCATCGAGGCGCTGATCGATGCGCAGCCACAGCTCCTCGCGACAACGGTCTTCCGGGTGGTCCGCGGGCCGAAGCCGCCACCTACGAAGGCGCTCGTCTACTCGGTGGAAGAGGTGCGTTACCAGATGATCCCGACCTTTGCGCCACCCGCTGAAGTGAGGGTGGAGGCCAGGGGCACGGTGACGTCCGGCGGCTGGAGCGCTCCTGAGCTGCGGCTTCGGACGGATGGCGAAGCGGGTTACCTGGAGTTTGATTTCGTGGCCGTGCCGCCTCCTCCTGGGGCCGTGGTGATCACCGCGTTGCAACCCGTCACAGCGGTGGCGCAGGTGCCAGTGCCGGCGAATTTCCGCGGCGTCCGGGTGCACGCGCAAACGAACACGGTGACGACGGTAAACAGATAGTCGCTGCGGGCTACGGGCGGCTCTTCAGCTACGCCTGCAGTCCAAGGTGGCGGAGGACTTCGGGGGGGGGGCCGGGGAACTCGGCCAGCGCGACGTTGCCGACGTATCCAATGTCTCTCATTCCTTCGGCCGTCGTATAGTAGCCGCCGGCGGCGAGGACGCGAAACTTGGTGAAGAAGGTGGCCGCTGGCTGGAGCTCCGGCCGCGCAGTTTCGAGGAAACAGATCTCGTCGCAAATCGCCGTCTTTTGCTCCGGCGCGAGTTCGGCAAAGACTTTGTCGAAGCGCCGCATCGACTCCTTATCCAGCCAGGCTAGTCCATCACGGATAATCGAAAGATCCTGCTCCTGCGCGGGATAGGGAGCGCTTACCCATTCGTTGATGAACTCGTGCACCCCGACCGCAGTGGCGGCAGGTCCGCGGTCATCCGCGGGCAGGATGACATCGCAAAGCGCGGCGGTGGCTTTCATCTCCACTTCGGTGAGCTGGCGCTCCCAAGGGATGATTTTCTTCCGGAGATTCGGATCGGTGCCGATGCGTGTGGGCAGCCCCGGAACGCCGAATGCGTCGAAATTCAGGACGGAAATTGTCGCGGCAGCGGCAACCATCCAGCGTACCGCAGCGCGGCGGGTGATTTGTGGAGTGGACTGGTCGCTGGGTGAAAGTGCGGGCTTCATATCGTGAGACCTGGGTTAGCCAAGGTTACCTTTCCTCAGCTCTTCGATGAGGTATTCAGAGCTGCGCATGGCGAGGGCCATGATGGAAAGCGTAGGGTTTTTGTCGGCATTGGAGACGAACGGTCCGCCGTCTGTGACGAAGAGATTCGGCACCTCCCAAGCCTGGCAATATTGGTTGAGCACGGAATTCTGCTTCTTCACTCCCATGCAGGTGGTGCCGACTTCGTGGATGATCCAGCCGCCGGGCTCGATCGCTTTCCCCACCGGCTTGCGCGTGGCTTTCCCGCCCATCGATTCGATGATCTCCACGAACGTCTCCTGCATGTGCTCGGCCTGCCGGAGTTCATGATCGCTCCACTTCCAGTGAAATCTTAGCGCAGGGATGCCCCACTTGTCTTTCCGCTCGGGGTCGATCTCACAATAGCAGTCGTCATTCGGGATCATCTCGCCCCGGCCAGCAAAGCCGATGATCGAGCCATAGTAACGCCGCGCCTCATCCTTGAGCTTCTTCCCGTAAGCGCCTTTGGTGAGTCCGGTGATGCTCTGGCCGAGCGCCATGCCAGGCATGCGCCGCCCGCCGCCAAACTCGATATGGTAGCCACGCGCAAAGCCGAGCTTTTGATGATCCGAGTATTTCCACCACGGCATATACATATGCATGGCGGAGACGCCGTCTTCATTGTGGGGCGGGGTGTTTTCGAGCGCGGGGATCTGCCCACTCACGCTGCTCCCGACGGTATCCATGAGGTAGCGCCCGACCTTGCCGCTGCCATTGGCGAGGCCATCGGGGAAGAGGGCGCTCTTTGAATTGAGGAGGATGCGTCCCGATTCGCAGCCGCTCGCTGCAAGCACGACGACGGTAGCCTCGGCGCGGCAGTCTTTCCCCGTGGCTTTATCTATATAACTAACTCCGGTGGCGCGGCCGTTCTGATCGACGGTAACTTCGCGCACCATGGCATCGGTGATGATGTCGAGATTCCCCGTGGCGACAGCGGGCGGGAGAAGAACAGTGGTGGATTGGAAGTTCGCTTTGATTGAGCAGCCGCGACCGCAATCGGTTGCATAGAAGCAGGCGGCGCGATCGTTCAGCGGCTGGGTGAGAATCGCGAGGTGCGAGGGAATGACGGGAATTCCGAGGCCGTCACAGGCTTTCTTTGTGAGCAACTCGTACCCGCGTGGCATGGGCGGCGGCTGGAGCACGCCGGGCGAGGAGTTGGGGGTATTCTCCAAACCTTCATTCGAGCCGAAGACGCCGATCAGCGCTTCCGTGCGATCGTAGTAGGGAGCGAGATCCTCGTAATCCAGCGGCCAGTCGATGCCGAGGCCGTCGCGCGAGTAGGGCTTGAAATCGTACGGTCCCATCCGGAGCGAGATGCGACCCCAATGGTTGGTCCTCCCGCCAAGCATGCGCGAACGCCACCACGCAAAGCTCACGCCTTTTCCATCGCGGGCAATATCGCCGCCGTCGACCCAGGCGCCGTCTTTCTCGCGCTTCACCCCGTAGGGCTCGTTTGGCACCTGCCAGCCACCATCGACGGTCGCATCGAAGTAGCCGAAGGGCTTCTCCGGCACCAGCCCGCGGAGCGGCGCATCCTGCGGCAGCTCAAACATCGGCGTCTCGGTGATCGGATCATAATTTCGCCCCGCCTCGAGCATCAGCACCTTCACGCCGGCCTTGGCCAGCACGTAAGCCGACATGCCTCCGCCCGCTCCTGATCCCACGACGATCACATCGTAACTCGGCTTCGTCTTCGATCCGGTAATGAGGGGCATAGGGCCGACCTTCACGCCGACGGCCCGCGCGAGCAACCACACATTCGTTCAGGGAGAGCGGGACGATTGCTGATTGCGACCCGACCGAGCGGCTCGCATGCTCCCGCCTGCGATGAAAAAATCCTCCAGCCTCTCCGCCAAGTATCGCGTCGCCGAGGGCGGCAAATTTCGCATAGCTGATGTGGAGCCGGGAGATACGGGTGGGATCAAATCGAAGTCCGATGCGCGGGAGCTGCTGGCCGCGGGTTCGACTGCTCTCGCGGAGCTGCAGGAGAAGCTGTATGCGCAGGATAAGTGGGCGGTGTTGCTCATCTTCCAGGCGATGGATGCGGCGGGCAAAGATGGGACGATCAAGCACGTCATGTCGGGCGTGAATCCGCAGGGTTGCCGGGTGACGCCGTTCAAGGCACCGACGCATCACGAGCTGGATCATGATTTCCTCTGGCGCGCGAACCAGGCACTGCCGGCCCGCGGCGAGATCGGGATTTTCAACCGCAGCTACTACGAGGAGATGCTCGTCGTGCGCGTGCACCCAGAGCACCTGGAGGCGCAACGCATCCCGGAAACGTTGGTCACGGAAGCATTTGGGAGGAGCGCTTCGAAGACATCAACGCCTACGAGCGGTATCTCTCGCGCAACGGCGTTGCGATCCGGAAGTTCTTCCTCCACGTCTCGCCCGAGGAACAGAAAAAGCGCTTTCTGGAGCGGCTGGAGGAGCCGGAGAAGCACTGGAAATTTGCCAGCTCGGATATCACGGAGCGCGAGTTCTTTGACGATTACATTAAGGCGTACGAGGAGCTGATCCAGCAGACCTCAACGAAGGATGCGCCGTGGTATGTGGTGCCGGCGGATCACAAATGGTTCACGCGCGCGGTGGTGTCGGATGCGATCGTGGAGACGATCAAGTCGCTGCATGTGGATTTTCCAAAGCTCTCGGGTGAGGAGCGGAAGAAGCTGGCGGCCAGCCGCGAGAAGCTGCTCTCGGAGGGTTGGAAGAAGTAGGAAGTAAGATTAGGAATCAGAAAAGTGAACCGCAGCGGGCGCAGCGGTGAACTAGCTGCAAGGATGGCTGAGAAGACGGTGGTGTCGCTTGCACAACACGGTGTGGCAAGCGGCGCTCCGGGGAGCGCACTCGTCCCGAGTGCTGGTTTCCACGTCTCGTGGGAACGAACTTTATTCCGATGGGTAATCCTACCGGAAAAGAGAGAAACAGGGAAGTTCGTGCTGGCGGGACGCCAGCACCAGCACTCGGGACGAGTGCGCTCCCCGGACTTCGCCTGCGCCTCTCTCCACCTCCACCTCCGTGGCCTCTGTGCTCTCCGTGGTAAGATTCTTCATCCGCCCTTCGCGCTCTTCGCGCCTTGGCGGTATGATATTCCGCCCGGGACAGGTGGGATTAGCGCAGCCGCAGGGACCCATCTGGCGCCACGGTGTAACGCCGCTTGCGCATCTTCTTCTGCAAGTGCGGGGTCGCTGTTTCCACCCTCGCCGCAGCGGCAGGTGCAGTAGCTTCAACCGGTTCGCGCAGCCGGAAGAATCGCGCGCCGGGTAGCGGACCCGCCATTTCGGTGCGCTTGTCGCCGGACGCCTCGAGGACAGGGAGACTCGCCGGCTTCCAGGTTGCGGCTGCGAGGTCATCTGTATACTCGAGCGTGTGGCCCGTGAGGTAAGCGGGCCAGCGGAGCGAGACAGTCTCACCATTTCGGACGACGCGGAGGGGGCGATGAAGGATCGGCTTGGAAAAGGAGCCCGGCACTCGCGGTAGACCGAGCAATGCGGCGCTCAGATTGGCAACATCAGCATTTCTGATCGGCTGGCCGCCCTCGCCAGAAGCAGGCAAGGCGCCGCGGGGGTCGAGCCGGTTTTCGAAATAACGATAGAGATCGCTACCGGGCGCGAAGCCAGGCGCCTGGACAAAGAACGGGATGGCGCAGTTCACTACGTCCGAGGAGTCTAAATGCGTGGTAAGGATGCCGGCACCGCCACCGCCGTGGTCCGAAGTCAGAAGGAGAGCGACCTTTCCGGTAAGCACGGGATTGGCTGCCACAGCATCCATGATGGAGCCAAGCCAGCCATCAACCGCGCGAAGCGCATCACGATAGAGGCAGTCCGAATCCGCTCTCCAGCCGCCGCGAACGCCGAGATCGTGGCCGGCATAATCCACGTCGCAAATATGGAAGAAGCTGAAGCGCTGGAGACCGCTCGCGATATTCTGCAGAAGAACCCCAAGCACGGCGGGAGTGTTGTTTTCGACGATCTGGACAGTATCGATCTTCGCCCTTCCGTTGTCGGTGCCGATCAGGTCGGGCGCGCCGTGGTCCTGATCGTAGCTGCGCGCGCACATCGTGAGCCTGGCTTTGCTGGAGTAGAATGCGGTGCTGAGACCTCGGTCATGCGCAACATCGAAGATGCTGCACTTGTAGGGGACGGCGGGGTTGCCGTGAGTGTGGATAATGTCCTCCGGTCTAGGGAAGTTCTCCAGATAGCCGTGGTGCGTGGTCTCAGGTGCTCCGCTCGGTTGGGTCGCGGGGCGACCGGTGAGCATGGAGATGTGATTCGGAAGGGTGATCGAGTGACTCGATTCACACCGGGCGCGGAAA
>DASVRY010000531.1:0-2215 GCA_036388395.1 Chthoniobacteraceae bacterium | reverse complement strand
AAGCCGGATGGCTGATCAACCGTGAGAATCACCTGTCCGCTATTGGAATCGGCAAGATTCCGATTGGCCGAAGCAGTGTAGCGCGCAATCACCGTGTCCTGAGTCGCGGCGGAAATATAGTTCACGTAGAAGCGGCCATTCGTCGCGTAGTTCGGATCGAAGGCAAGGCCGAGGAGTCCCTGCTCACCGCTTGTGTTCACCTGGCTGCTCAGGTTCAGGAAAGGGGTGGGCTGAACGATGCCATTCTCGACGATCTTAATGCTGCCGCCCTTCTCGACTACGAACAGCCGGTTATCGCCCGCTGGTGCGCCGACGAAAAGGGGCTGGCTGAATCCCGAAGCGAACAAGTCCAAGCGAAGCGGGGTCTCGGCATTAGCCGTCACTGGTGTGAGGCCGAAGAGCAGGAGGCCCAGGAACGAGAACGTGGAGCTTTGCATGAGAGGTGATGTGCGGTGGCGCGGGCCCGAGGAGAACATATGGAAGAACAGATTTCGACCGTAAGTTGTGCGTGTGTAGCGCCGCGCACGTGAGACTTCCTGCGATCACCGTTGCGCTGCCGGAGGAGTGCCCGCTATAACGCGCCGGACATGTCTCACGCGTCCCTTGGAGATGGCGATGCACGCCACGTTTTCGCCCGCGAAGCCCTCGCGCAAATCCCGAAGATCCTCACCCTGCAGGATCGCAATGCGCACAGCCCAACCTATGGCTGCTTCGATCGGAACTTCTGGCATTACAAGATCATCGATTTCCCCAGCGGCATGGCGCAGGAGTTCGTCTGGCCGCTGGCACTCGCCTATACCTTGCCGTTGGAGGGGAACTCGTATCACCAGCAGCCGGCAATCCGTGAGTGGATCGAGGCGGGGATACTTTACGCGGCGCGGAGTGCGCACCCGGATGGCTCGTGCGACGATTACTTTCCCTTCGAAAAGGCGGCGGGCGCGGCTGCTTTCACGCTGCTCGCCTGTCTCGAGAGCTACTCTCTTCTCGGTTTACAAAATCAGGAGATGCTCGACTTCTTCGCGAAGCGCGCGAGCTGGCTGGCGGATCACCACGAGAGCGGGCGGCTGACGAATCATCAGGCGCTGATCGTTCTTTGTCTGGAGAAAGTAGCACGGCTTCTCGGCACGGATCGATGGGAGCCGTTGCGGGCGAAACGGCTGGCGCGGGTGCTCGAGTGGCAGAATGACGAAGGGTGGTTTCAGGAATACGAAGGATGTGATCCTGGCTACCATACGCTCACCATCGCACTACTCGCACAGGTGTATGAGCTTACGCCTTCGGAACAGCTTTGCTTGGCGCTGGAGAAGGCGATTCGATTTGCTGCCAACTTCGTGCATCCCGACGGCTCGTTCGGTGGCGAATACACGAGCCGGAATACCTACAACTTTTTCCCGCACGGCTTTGAGATCGCAGGTAAGTGGCTGCCCGAAGCGCTCGAGATCAACGACCGCTTTCTCGTGGGACTGCGGCAGGGTCTCGGTTCCTGCTATGCGGACGACCATATTCTCGGGCATCACACGTGGAGCTATCTGCTCGCGTTCCAGCACTTCGTCTCCGAGCGGCCGGCGCATGCAGCGCGTCCCGGGGGGCGGCTACATTTCAAGAACGCCGGCATCATTATCGAGCGGCGCGGCAACGCGGAGCTGTATCTCGCGCTAAACAAGGGCGGCGTGCTGAAGTATTTTGTGGATGGAAAGCTCGTGCATTCCGATACGCATTTTTCAGCACAGGTGCAGGACGGAAAACTGCGCAATGCGGTAGGGCATCTCGTCGGTAGTTACAAAACGCAGCTGGAAGCTGATAAAGTTATGGTTTCTGGTCGGCTCGGCTGGGCCAAGACGAAGCAAATGACGACCTTCAACCTTGTCGTGCTCCGTTTCCTCATGTTGAGCGTGGGCCGCTTCTTCCCCGACCTTATCCGCAAGCTGCTCCAGAGGATCCTTATCACGGGGAAAAAGCCTGCGCCTTTGGAGTTCACGCGCGCCGTTCATTGGGCAGGGGAGCGGCTTCGCATTAGCGACGAGCTTTCCACGAATGATTGGAGCCGCGTCCATTCTGTCGGCATTGGAGCCTCGCAGACGTCAATCTATGTAGTGATGAGCCGCACTTATCAGGCTGGTCAACTCCAGCCGTGGCTGGATCTTACGCCCAAGGTGCGGGCGCTTAAAGCCGGCGAGGCACTGCGAGTGGAGCGCGAATTCCCATGAAGAAGCTT
>DASVRY010000530.1:0-7546 GCA_036388395.1 Chthoniobacteraceae bacterium | reverse complement strand
CCACAGCTTCGATCAGAGCCGGGAGCCAATCGAATTCGCCCTTCGGCACGCGGAGGAGCTCGTCTATCTGGCGCCGTATGCCGCGGCGGTTCGTGAGTTGATGAGTTCAGGTTCGACTGTGGTGGAAAATGTCCGCTGGTTTCTTCATTCGGGCGACTTTCGCGAAGTTGTGCGTGATACAGAGCTCACATCGCCGCACGCGATCTTCCACGATCCGTTCTCTCCCACGATGAACCCAGATCTTTGGACACTCGAGATGTTCCGGGCGATGCACCAGCGGCTCTCCCTAGAAGCGCCATGCCTACTGACCAACTACACGCGCTCCACCGCGGTGCGCGTGACGCTGCTCCTTGCAGGCTTCTTCGTCGGCCACGGAATGGCCACCGGCGACAAGGACGAAACGACCATTGCCGCAAATCAAAGGGAGTTGCTGACCTCACCGCTTCAGATCGCGTGGCTGAAGCGCGTGCGGAGTTCGACCAGATCTGCGCCTCTGCGAAGTGGAGATCCTGGCGGACCGATCTCCGAAGAAGATTGGGAGACGCTGCTCAAGCATCCGCAGTTTTGCGCAGTCGGTGCAGGAGCTGGCTAGAACAGTTCGTTTTCGCGCGACGGCACTGCGACGCCTAGCTTTCGGTAAGCAGCGGGCATGGCGACACGCCCTTGGGGAGTGCGCTTCAAGTAGCCTTGCATGATGAGGTAAGGCTCGTTCACGTCTTCGAGCGTCCCGGCGTCTTCGCCGATCGCCACGCCGAGGGAATTAAGGCCCACCGGGCCGCCGCCGAACTTGTGGATCAGGGCTTCGAGGATGCGCTTGTCCATTTCATCGAAGCCGTCTCGGTCGATATCGAGCATGGTCAGCGCCTGATCCGCGACCTCCTGCGTGATGCGATTTCCCGCACGCACCTGGGCAAAGTCGCGCACCCACCGCAGTAGATTATTCGCAATGCGCGGCGTGCCGCGGGAGCGAGCGGCGATCTCCAACGCGCCCGGTTCGTCGATAGGGATGCCGATCAAGCCAGCGCTCCGCACGACGATCTTCTGCAACTCCTCGGCGGTGTAGTAGTCGAGCCGCGGATTCATCCCAAAGCGGGAGCGGAGCGGCGCGCTAATCATGCCAGCGCGGGTGGTCGCACCGATGAGGGTGAACTTCGGAAGGTTGAGCGTGATGCTGCGTGCCTGCGGGCCTTGATCGATGAGGATATCGAGCCGATAATCTTCCATCGCCGGATACAGATATTCCTCGATCGCCGGCTGCAACCGGTGGATCTCGTCGATGAACAGGACATCGCCCCGCTGCAAGTTCGTGAGCAATCCAGCAAGATCGCCCGCCTTCTCGATCGTAGGGCCGCTGGTGTTCTTCAGGTTCGCTCCGACAGACTGTGCGATGATGTGTGCGAGCGTCGTCTTGCCAAGCCCGGGCGGACCGCTGAGCAGGATATGCTCGAGCACGTCCCCGCGCTGCTGCGACGCCTGGACCATCAGCTCGAGGCGCTGGCAGACTTTCTCCTGCCCCGCGAACTCGCTGAACATTGGCGGCCGTAGCGAGACCTCAAAGGACGTGTCTTCGGCGTCAGTCATCTTCTGAATGGGATCGGCAGGCACGGATGGAAGCTGTGGAGTGTGGCTTCCGATTCTGCAGCATCAACCGAAAAGGGCAGCAGATTGGAAAACGCCGAACGTCGAACCCCCAACGCCGAACGTCGAAGTCTGCACCCCCCGCACGGCCTTCCGTAGTTCGGCTGCCGCGTGTCCTTTGGAAGTTGCACGGACCCTGCTTCTCGACGACCAAAGCCCATCTCCCATGAAACAAATAAAGCTCAGCGGCCGCGAACGAGCGGTGCTCCGTGCGATCGATTTTTCCACCGGTACTTCAGGTCAGGAGCTCCTGGAGCACACGCGGATGCAGCCGGAGGATTTGGTCGACATTCTTAACGGCCTAATGGACGTCGGCTATGCTGAGGTGGCGCCTTTTTCCGAGCACACATCGGTGGAGACATTCGCGGGATCGACGTTCGAGGTAAATCCCTCGTATGCCCTCGAGCTGCGCGAGGCGATGAAGAGGACTTAGGTAATTGGGTTTGGTGATGCGGTCGCGAACTCTCCCCACCAATCACCATTCACCGCTCGCCAATCACGCTGCCTTCCCGCCCCCGCTCTGCCTCTTCGTGGAAGAGCTGCCGGATGACTTCCTCGATCGGCGGCTCCTGCACGTTGATGTCGGTGATCTTGTAAGTGGTCAGCAGGTCTCGGCAGACATCCGTCACTTTGGCGCGTGGAACCTTCAGGCGGAGCGTTTGCGCGGCGTTCTCCAGCACTTCGCCGAAAGCGCTGAACTCGCCCGCGACCGGTTCCTGGAAGGTGAGGCTGAGGACCTTGTGCGTGGCGAAGCGATCCATGATCGCGCTGAGCGGCCCATCGAAGAAGATGCGCCCGTGATCGATGATGATCACGCGGTGGCAAAGCTCCTCGATATCCTGCATGTAGTGGCTCGTGAGCATGGTCACGATCTGGTGCTCCGAGTTGTAGAGGCGGAGAAACTCCCGCACTTTCTTTTGGCTGGTGACGTCGAGGCCGATCGTCGGTTCATCGAGAAAGAGTACCCGCGGCGTGTGGATGAGCGCAGCGATCAGCTCCATTTTCATCCGTTCGCCGAGGCTGAGCTCGCGGACCATCACGTCGAGCTTGTCGCCCACGTCGAGAAGCTCCACCAAGCCGCCGACGATCTTGGTGAAGCGCGTGCGATCGATGCCGTAGATCGCACGATTCAGCTCGAGCGATTCGCGGGCGGGCAGATCCCACCAGAGCGCGTTCTTCTGTCCCATGAGCAGGCTGAACTGCCGCTTCATTTCGTCGCGTCGCTCCCAAGGCACAAAACCGAGCACGCGAGCCTTGCCGGCGGTTGGGTTCAGCAACCCGGAAAGCATCTTCAGCACCGTTGTTTTCCCGGCGCCATTTGGCCCGAGGAAGCCAACAAATTCCCCTTCTTCGATTGAAAAGCTCACGTCGTCCGCGGCACGTGTATCGACATACTCGCGGCGGCCAAGCCCCTTCACCGCGCCCCAGAGCCCCGGTGCTTTTTTGTACGTGCGGTAAACCTTCGTGAGTCCCTGCGTCTCGATCGCGCTCATGCAGCGTGGGAGTTTCTGGCCGCGGGGGAGGCGCACTTCATCCGCAGAAAGCTTGCTCCGCGGAATAGCCAGCGTGCTACTTCATTCCTTGCTTGATACGGATAAGTGCTCACCCAACGGCGGCTGGAGGGGCGTTTTCCAGTGCGGCCTTTCTGGATTGAGGACTGGAAATCGCGCGCCGTCTGGCAGCACGGGAACGGGAGCACGTAGGCCGCGCGGAGGCCGAAGGCCCATTCGCGATCCACCGCGTGATCAAATGGCAGCCACATCGGCAGGAGGTGCTCGACGAACGCTTCGGCAGCCGCGCGATCGACGACATATGCGCCTGCGCCTTTCAGGCGTCCGAGGCTCACGTAGAGGCGGTATGCCGGCCCGAGATCCGCAACTTTCAAGGGTGTTCCTTCCCCCAGTCCGCTGACGCGGAGCACATTCCAGTGAGCCGCGTAGCGGAGAGCGTTCTCCAGCACTTGCGCGAGATCCGCGTTAGGGCGGATGTCGTCCTCACAGATCAGGCCGTGAGAATCGTTCGTCGTGAGAAAAGCCTTCATCGCTTTCACGTGGCTTTGATAGCAGCCGATCTCCATGAGATTGGTCGCGCGCCCGTGGTACCAATGGAATTGGGGCTCCGCGTAATCGGGGTGGGGGAGATGAAGAGCGGCACCGTTTTCCGCAGGGACGCGCTCGATTGGCACGCCGGTGTCAGCAAATCGTTCCTGGATGAACGACCAGCGATCGGACGCTGAGTCGAGGTTGATGATGAATGCGCGCACGCGTGCTGGAGAAGAAGGTTTTCTGGATATCCCCGAAGGTCCAATGGGCGGTGAATCACTGAGCCCTGCGGGTCGCCGCTGCAGCTGGATCACGATGGACGCGGCGAGCTGGTAGCAGGCGCGCGCATTATCCGCGACCGAGAGCTTTGTGCAACGTGATGCGCTTCCTTTTTTCGGCGGGGCGGAACCGGCCGAGTGCGATTGAAATTATCCCGTATCGGGCAGCCGAATTCCGGGTACCAACGCGAACTTGTCTTATTCGCAGGGGCAGGCAGCCTTTGGGTATGATTCAAATCAGCGTCATTCTTAAGGATCGAAGCGGGCTCGAGAACGCGGAGTTGGTGAAGACCGCGATCGCGAAGACAGGCTTGGAAATTGAGGTGCTAACAAGAGCCACGCCGGAATCACCTTCCGATGTCGCGGTTGAGGTCACGATTGATCCCAAAGTGGAACCCTCGCTCCTGAACGGCTCTGGAGAAAAGCTGTTGGAGGTCGTCTATGCAGCGACAAGAAAAGGCGACGCGCACCTCTATCTTCATCTCACCCGCGGGAAGAAAAAGAAGGAACTCACTCTACTCCGAGAAGACAAGGATCAGAATACCAAGGCCGTGAATGACGCCCTGTCTGAGCTTACCGTGAAAAATGCTGGCGGATAGATGACCCTTCGATTGCGGTGAATCGGCGCCAATGGCGGCGTCAGGGAAGGTTAATGCAGTTAAGGATGACGCCCTGCAATGGCACCGAGCAGATGCCATGCGGTAAAATGCAGCGCTTGACGAGAACCCGTTTCGCGGCTTTTCCATAGTTGTCCTAAAATTATTATGTGCGCTCACCTCGCGGTTCGGATCTGGTCCCTGGTTTTTGTTGCTCAGCTTGCTCTTACCTCGATCGCACCTGCGCAACAGCTCGTGATCAACGAGATAATGGCTGCCGGGCAGAGCATTCTCGCGGACGAGGACGGTGCCTTTCCTGACTTTGTGGAAATCGCGAATGTCGGTCCCGAGGCGGTGAACCTCGCAGGATGGCACCTCACGGACAGCGCGGAGAAGCCTCTGAAGTGGACCTTTCCAGCCAGAACGATTCCTGCAGGCGGTTACGCCGTGGTGTTTGCTTCAGGACGCGATCGTGCTCCCGAGGTAGGCGCGCTGCATGCAAGCTTTTCACTGAAGAGCGGGGGGGAGTATCTCGCGCTCGCCACCCCGGGCGGGGCGGTCGTCTCCTCCGTGACTTACCCAGTCCAGTTGCCCGACGTTTCCTACGAACCAGCTGGGCAACGTTTCTTCGGCGAACCCACACCCGGTGCGGCCAACACGACGGCCTCACTCGCGATTGCAGCTGCACCCGTGTTCAGCGAAGCGCACGGCTTCAAGACCGCGGCCTTCCAGCTTTCCTTATCGAGCAACACGGGAACCGCCGCGATTCGCTATACGACTGACGGCTCGGAACCCACGGAGAACAATGGCGCACTCTACTCCGCGCCGATCCAGATCAAGAAGACCAGCGTGATTCGCGCGGCGGCATTCCTGGACAATGCGCAGCCATCCCCGACGGTCACCCGCACCTACCTGTTCATCGACGACATCGTCACGCAGTCGCTGGACGGGAAGCGTCCCGAGGGCTGGCCGAAAAAGTGGGGAATGAACCGCGTCGATTATGGTCTCGACCCGAGGATCGTCACCCGTGCTCCTGCAAAGAACACGATCAAGGACGACCTCCAGACGATCCCATCGCTCTCCATCGTCACGGATCTGAAGCATCTCTTCGACGCGACAACGGGCATCTATGCCAACCCGCAAAGCAAAGGCGACGAATGGGAGCGGCCGATGTCGATCGAACTGATCAATCCAGATGGTACGCCGGGCTTCCAGGTCAATGCCGGAGTTCGCATCCGCGGCGGGGCGAGCCGTGATGCCGAAAATCCGAAGCATTCATTCCGGGTTCTCTTTCGCAAGGAATACGGCGCACCAGAGTTGAAGTATCCGCTCTTTGGACCGGATGGAGCTCAGAACACTTCGCGCTTTGATATCCGGTGCGAGCAGCTCGTCGCCTGGCATCACTTCCCGGATCCGGAAGCGGATTTCCTCCGCGACATCTACGGCCGCGACACCCAGGGCGCTCTCGGGCAGCCGTACAAGCGCGGCGATTTTCATCACCTTTACATCAATGGCCAGTACTGGGGCCTCTACCAGACCGACGAGCGGGTGACCGCCGACTACGCCGCCGAATACTTCGGGGGGGATGAGGAGGATTACGACGTGGTGAAGTATGATGCGGAATCCAGCTTCGGCACCGGATTTACGGATGGCACCTTCGGCTCGTGGCGCCGTTTGTTCGATGCCGGCGCTCAGGGCTTTGTCGATAATGCCGACTATTTCCGGGTCCAGGGCCTCAATCCAGACGGTTCGCGCAACCGCAGCTACGAGCGGCTGCTCGATGTCGATAATCTCATCGACTACATGTTGGCGGGCATTTTCATCTGCGCAGACGACACGCCGCCAGCGTTTGGCACGCAGAATAATTGGTACGCCGTCCGCAGCCGGAAGGATGATTTCGGGTTTCGCTTTTTTGCCCACGACTGGGAAATCTCCATGCGCGACGCACTGGAGGACCGGGTGGGTGAGGCGCCGACGGTCAGCCCCTTCGAGGATGGCTTCGTCAACGAACCGGGCAGCACGAATCCCTGGCATTACTGGCAGGCGATGCGCCTGAATCCCGAGTTCCGGTTGCGCGTAGCGGACCGAGTGCAGCGGGCGATGTTCAACGGCGGCCCGCTGACTACCGAGGTGGCGCGGGCGCGGTGGCAGCGGCGGATGGATGAGATCGACCGAGCCATCGTCGGTGAATCAGCTCGGTGGGGCGATGCGCGGCAGGAAGGAATCCGTCCGTTCAAGGGCGCTCGCCAGGTGGCCGCTGAATGGCGCGGCGTGCAGCAAAAGGCGCGAAGCGCTGCGGAGGATGTCATCATCATCGATCCTCTGCCGGAACCAGGGCCAATCTCGGGTCCAGGGCCGCGGCCGGGGCCTCGGCCAGAGCCGACACCCACACCGACAAAAAAGCCGAAGCCGTTTACGCGCGATGATTGGTTCGCCGCGGCTAACGATCGGGTTCTCAACGGCTTCCTCGTTGTTCGCTCGGAAGCCATGTTGCAGCATCTAAAAGCGGGTGGGCTTTTTCCGACGCTGGCCGCTCCGCAAGTGGAGCCGCACGGCGGACCGCTGCCCTTGGACAGCCGCGTCACACTGGTCGCGCCAGACATGCCGTCAGGAGGCGCAGCGGAAGTTTATTACACCACCGACGGCTCGGATCCGCGCCGCATCGGCGGTGCTGTTTCCAGCGAGGCGCGTCTCTACACGCAGCCCTTTGCGCTGGTCCGGCAGACCACGGTGAAATCACGGGCTAAATCGGGGCCGGAGTGGAGCGCGCTTGCCGAGGTGGAGTTCACGCCCGGCGTGGATTATCGCGACCTTCGAATCACCGAGATCCTCTACAACGCGCCTGGCTCGGGGGGAGCTTTGGATCGAGATTACGAGTTTTTGGAACTAAAAAATCTAGGAGCCGCACCGCTTGATCTGAGCGGCGCAAAGTTTACCGCCGGAATCGATTTCACCTTTCCGCAGGGCACCTCCCTCACGCCCGGGACCAGCT
>DASVRY010000529.1:0-5105 GCA_036388395.1 Chthoniobacteraceae bacterium | reverse complement strand
GAATCGTAAAGGACGAGAATGCGGTTCATCGGTTCTCTGGTTCTGTTAAGTTTTGTCGGCAGGAGGTTGTCCATCTGCCGCAGGATCTTCCTCCTCCGGCGGGAGACTGGGCGGGGTGGAGGCGGCGGTGATCGTTTTGGTGGTGATCCCGAGTCTGGCGCGGAGGAGGTCGTCGACAAGGACAGCGTGGCTATTGGGGACAACCCCTGAGCCGAATCTGCGCGCGTAAGCTTTGGTGAGTTCAGCACCGAAGAAGAGGATGCAGGAGGAGTAATAAATCCAGGCGAGTACCACGATGACGGAGCCCGCCGCCCCGAAGCTCGAGCCGACGCTGCTCGTGGCAAGGTAGTATCCGATGACGAGCTTTCCCAAGCTGAAGAGCAGGGACGTGACGACTGCGCCGAGCCAGACGTCGCGCCAGCCCAGCCGGACATTAGGCAGGAGCTTGAAAATCGCCGCGAAGAGCCCGGTGACGACAATGAAGGAAATAATGAAGTCCCAAGTCTTCCAAATCGCGGGTGGAAGCTGAATGTGGCCGCTCATGTAGAGGTTGAGGGCGCCGAGCAGCACGCTGATGATCAACGAGACAAGCAGCAGAAAGCCAATCGCGAGGACGATCGAGAACGAAAAAAAGCGGTCCCGGACGAGCGTGAAGAACGGTCGGCCTGGCTTCACGACGACGCCCCAGACAGTATTGAGCGCGTCCTTCAGTTCTGCGAATACTGTGGAGGCGCCAAAGAGGAGCACCGCGGTGCTCAGGACCGTGGCGAACAAACCCGTGGTTTTTTGCGCGGCGCTCGACTGCACGGCAGATTGAATCGCTTCGCCAGCCCGCGAGCCGGCGAGGGTGGAAATTTCCTGCGCCAACTGCCCGCGTGCCGCTTCCTCGCCGAAGAAGAGGCCGGCCATGGAGATGACGATGACGAGCAGCGGCGCGAGGGAAAAGATCGCGTAGTAGGCCAGAGACGAGCTGAGGCGCATGGCGCCATCATCGACCCAATCAGAAGCAGCCCGTTTGATCAGCGGGAGCAGGTGCAGAGGGTGCATCGAGGGATGGAACTTCATGATTCGAGCGCCTCCATTAACCGCTCTGCCGCGTCACAACCAAGCAGCATCGACTTCTTTGGAGGAGGTCGTTCGGCGTCCGGTTGTTGCGCCTTCGCCTTCCGGCGGCGCTTATTGATGCACCCAGACAGCGACCGGGAACTCGCTCAGCAGCGAGGCCAACTGCGGCTCGTTGCCGAGATCGCGCGTGGCTCCGGTGAAGAGCTCCCGCCATTGTCCGGCATAGTCACCAGACAGGCGAGTGTCCTGCCACTTTTCGCCGATCGGCGGGAAGCCTACAACGGAGCTGAGGCGTGGCGTGACGACGAGGATCTCGCGGCCTTCGTGTCTGCGACGGAACGCGATGACATTCTCTCCGAGGATACCTTGCGCTTCCGCGGGGAGATACTCGCCTTGTTGGAAGAGCGCGGGGTTGTCGCGACGGAAGTGCAGGATGCGCTGTGTCACAAGCAGTTTGCCACGGCCATCGGTCCAGTTCTCGAGGAGCTCAGAAGCAGACACCTCGCCCTCGATGCTCGCGAGCTGTCGCTGACGGAGTTCATAGTCGACAGGGCGGCGGTTGTCAGGATCGACCAGGCTGAAGTCCCACATTTCGTTGCCTTGATAGATATCGGGCACGCCTGGCGAAGTTAGCTTCAAGACCGTTTGTGCGAGCGAGTTGATGGCTCCGGCACGCGAGAGATCCTCCGCGAATTGCGTGAATGAAGCGAGGAAACGATTGCTACGGCTAGGCTCGAGAATGGTCGCCACGAACTGGTTCACAGCTTCGTCCCAGGCGGTATTTGGTTCCACCCAGCTGCTGTTCACCTTCGCTTCATGGAGCGCCTTCATCATGTAACCTTGCACCCGCTCGATATATTGTTGGTGCTCCTCTTTGGACATCGGAGTGATCGGCCAGCTCCCAAGCAGGTTTTGATAGAGCAAGTATTCCTCGTTTGCATCGGGCGCGAGTTCACCTGCGACGTCCCGCCGATGCTTGCGATTAATCGTCTGCCAGCGGCGAATCGCCCGGCCCCATTCCAGCGGCACCTCGGAAAGTGCAGCGATCCGGGCACGTGTGTCTTCGCTGCGTTTGGTATCGTGCGTCGAAGTCGCGAGCATCGACTGCGGGAACTCGGCAAACCTCGCGGCATTCTGCTTGTGGAAGACCTCGACCTTGGAGCCAAAGTGACCGGGCTCGCCGCCCACCTCGTTCAAAGCGACGAGCCGGTTATAGACATAGAAAGCAGTGTCTTCGACGCCCTTGGCCGTGATCGGCCCGGTGCATTGCTGAAACTTCATGACGAACGCGCGCCGCGCTTCTTCGTCCACGCCGTGGGCACTGTCCGGGGATGGGAGAAGCACTTCCCTCAGGAACTCAAAGACCGTGCGTTCGAGCGCTGGATTGCGCCGGCGGGCGGCAGTGATGGCTCGTTCGATGACACGCACATCATCGGGCGCAGGCTCTTCGCCGGGGACAAGGTAGGTGCGATAAACCGGAAAGCTCGCGATCACTTCACGGACTGCTGTGGTGAGTGCGTTAAGGGTAAAATCGCGATACCAGCGGTTTGTCTCGGACAGCTTATTCAGCATGTGGCCGAGGACGTTTACCTCACTTGCCATGGCCACATTCATGACAAGGCGCTTGCCGCGGTAAGCGACCTCGGGGAAGGGGACGGTGAGATCCGTCGTCTTGACATAAAGCTCGCTAAACGCCCGCTCGGCTGCCGGGTCGATGAGCACCGCCGTGAGTTGATTTCCGAACTCGTACCCCGTCGTCCCATGGATCGGCCAATCGCTGCGCAGGCGCTCACCGACGCCGAGGATCTTCTCCACGAGGAGGTAAAGCGGACGGTTCTCCACTGGCGCATCGAGCAGTTCACTCGTGCGCTGTTGAAGCTGCTCGAGATACGCCCGCGGGTGGAAGAGGCCGTCGACATGATCGATTCGCAGGCCGTTCACTGCACCGGAGCGGATCAGCTCAAAGACCAACTGGTGCGTAGTTTCGAAAACCTCCGGCTCCTCCATCCGGATTGCCGCGAGCTGATTGATATCGAAGAAACGGCGATAGTTGATTTCCTCCGCCGCGACGCGCCAGTAGCTAAGTCGGTATGGCTGGGCCGAGATCAGCTCGTCGAGCGTGTCGTAACTCTGGGTGTCGCCGCCGCGCTGGATTTCCTCCACCACGCTGAGGATTGCCTCATGCACAGCCGGCTCGGTGCTGGTCAGCTGCGCCAGCCGCTTACGGGTGACTTCCTTCTCGCGCGAACGCTCGGCGATGCGAGCGGGATCTGTTTCAGTGCGGCCGGGCAAATATTCGAGGGCAGTGCTAATGCTCTCGAGTTCCGCCGGGGGCTCCTGGCCAGCGGCGCGCAGCTTTTCCGTCGCTGCAAGGAGAATTGGACGCGCCGTCCGCGGCGCAATTGGGAGCTGCAGCTCATAGTATGAAAGCCGGAAGCTTCCATCCTCATAGCTAAGCTTCAGCTCGCCATTCTCGAGGATCCGACCGTACTGATCACCGAGGATCGGTAGCAGCACTTTGCCTTCGAGCTCCCTCTTCAGTGGGTGCCAATCGATATCGAAGAACTTCGCGAAGGGCGAGCTGGGGCCATTCTCCATCACGTCGATCCACCAGCCGTTCGTGGATTCGGCGACACCCATGTGATTAGGGACGAAATCGAGGATCTGCCCCATGCCGTGCTCGTGCAAGGTGGCCACGAAGGCGTCGTAATCTTCGCGCGTGCCGAGCTCCGGGTTCAGAGCATTGTGATCGCAGACGTCGTAGCCGTGGGTGCTGCCCTTCGCTGCCCGGAAATAAGGCGAGGCATAGATATGCGAGATACCCAGTGCCCGGAGGTAAGGAATGAGCGCTCGCGCCTGTTGAAAGGTGAAACCGGCATGGAACTGAAGCCGGTATGTAGCGGTTGGGATGGACGGAATCGAATTCATACCCGCGCGGTTGTTAAAAGGAGCACTTGACGCTCACAAGCTGTTGTTACCATTGCGCAATCCAATCGCGATCGACGGAGAGGATGCGTGGGGGCTCGCGAAATTGCCCGCCCCGGACTGCGGCATGAGTGTTACCCCGAAGCCGCGGCACTGCTGAATCCTACCGGCGGACCTCAGCCCTGCTCCTGCGCGACCCAATCGATGGCGAACCGGACCATCTCTCCTGCGTCCCGGAAGCCGAGCTTCTCCTTGATGTGCGCCCGGTGCGTCTCGATCGTTTTCACGCTGAGGTGCAGCTCATTTGCGATCTCCCGCGTGCCGAAGCCGCGGCCGAGCAGCTGCAGCACTTCGAGTTCACGATCTGAGAGCTTATCAACAGGCGACCCCATGCCGCCTTCGAGCGACTGGATTGCCTTGAAGACGAGGCGCTCGCTAAACCGGGGGCTCACATAGATATCACCCTTCAGCACCTTGCGGATCGCGGTGACAACGTGAGTCATCGCCTCTGCTTTCATCACATAGCCGCGCGCACCGGCGCGGAGAGCCCGCAGCGCATAGAGCGACTCGTCGTGCATCGAGAGCATGAGGAGCGGCAGGCGGGGCTGCTCGGCCTTCATCAGCTTCACCAATTCGATGCCATTTGTGCCTTGGAGCGAGATATCCAGAAGCGCGACGTCGGGCTTCAGCCGGCGCATTGCCTCGAGAGCGCCCGGGGCGCTATCCGCCTCACCGCAGATTTCCAGGTCCGATTCGTTGGAAAGCAGCGCTGCAATCCCGTGTCGGAAGACCGGATGATCGTCGACGATCAAGATGCGTTTGGTCGCGACGGATTGCTCGGGGGTGGTGGGCACGTCGAGGAGCGCGGTATCGGTATTCATGGACGAAGTGAGGTCGGGTAAACAGGTGAGTGGCTGGTCAGGGAGATACGATTTTGGCATCAGAGGCGCGCTGGTTTTTTCTACAAACGTGAGCAGAGAGGTAGCAAATGGTTCTCCTTGGTCGGGAACTTCCCTGAGCACCCACTCAGCCGGAGAATCTGCTCATCCGCGCCCGCATGAGAGTCGATCTATCTTAAGACGAACCATTCATTACCATGAAAAACAAAATTACCT
>DASVRY010000528.1:0-4686 GCA_036388395.1 Chthoniobacteraceae bacterium | reverse complement strand
GCCGGGGGCGAAATGCGAGGCGAAGGCGAAAGGCAGGCTGAGTTCGGCGGCGAGGCGGGCGCTGAAGTCGCTCGACCCAAGCAGGTAGATCGGCACCTCGAGACCCGAACCGGGGATGGCTTTCAGCGGTTGCCCCGCGCTCGCTAGAGCGAAGTAGGATTGCAGCTCCAGCAGATCCTGCGGAAAGGTCGCGCCGCTGCTGCCCAGCCCGCGGCGTAAGGCGCGCTCGGTGAGCGGATTGCCGCCAGGGGCGCGACCGAGTCCGAGATCAATTCGGCCGGGATACAGTGACTCGAGCGTGCCGAACTGCTCGGCGATGACGAGCGGCGCGTGGTTTGGGAGCATGACGCCTCCGGAACCGACACGAATCCGCGATGTGCCCCCGGCTACGAAGCCGATCACAACGGACGTGGCGGCGCTGGCAATGCCCGCGATGTTGTGATGCTCCGCAAGCCAATAGCGGTGGTAACCCCACCTCTCCGCGTGCTGCGCAAGATCGAGCGTATTGCGGAAAGACGCGGCAGCATCGCTTCCCTGGATGATCGGGCTCAGATCGAGAACGGAGTAGAGGATCATGTGAAATTACCGCGATGAGACGAGCAGAGGATTGAAGGTGCAGAGAAAACTCTACCTAACATCTCCGAATTTCAGCCGTAGGCGAGGAGCACCCCCGGGGGTGCATTCTGCTTCGATTCGAAACCATCGTTGTAACGATCGGTGACATGAACCGAGTTGACCGTCTCCCGCGCTGATCCTGTTCTTGCAGTCGCGCCCGTGTGGTGACCGCTGAACAAATAGCGCGCACCTTGAGTTGAGCGTGCGCACGATCAACCGGTCCTCGAGGCGCTTGGCGAAGGCGGCGTGCCGATTGTCGCGGAGGCCAGCGTGTCGGGATAGCGATGAGCACCGGCCACGGACGCGGCAATGGAGAGTGCAGGCAATTGCGGCCATGATCATCCATGAGGGGCAGCTTACTGACGAAAACCAGTCCAGACCTTTTCTTAACCTCCCCCAAGACACATTCAACGCCGCCGCCGCGTGCGCCGCTTTCGCGGGCGGAGCCGCCGCATCGTGGCTGACTGAGAGCACTGGGAAACCTCTGCTGCAGAAGGCGAACCGCCGAAGCCCGCGCGCTGCAGTGGGGTCACTGCACTGAAGCGAACCCATTCATCGGAACGCTTTCGCTTTAACTATCCACAAGTTGAGCCATCTTCGCCACTTTCCTCCCATGGATCAAAGCGCACAAGATGAGACCTCACGCCTGCGGGAACTAAGGCGGTACGCGGTGCTCGATACGCGGCATGAGGAGGCGTTCAACGCCATCACCCGGATGGCGGCGCGGTTGATCGGCGTGCCCGTTTCGCTCGTGACGCTGGTGGACGAGAATCGCCAGTGGTTCAAGGCCGCGTATGGCTGGAACAGGCGCGAGACGCCGCGAGAGCTATCGTTTTGTGCGCACACGATTGCCATGGACGACGTGATGGTGGTCGCGGATGCGACTCTCGACCCGCGGTTCGATACGAACGCTCTGGTGACCGGAGATCCCGGTATCCGCGCGTACGCAGGCGCACCTCTGAAGAGCGCGAACGGCTTCAACCTAGGTACCCTATGCGCAATCGATGTTCGCCCGCGCGTTTTCACCGAGGAACAGCAGGAGGTCCTGCGCGATCTCGCGCTGCTCGTCCGCGATGAACTGGAGCTCCGGCTCGCGGTGCGCGCGCGCGCGCTGCAAGCCGCCGTCATCACGAACCTCCGCTCCGGCTTGGTGGTCACCGATCCGCTGCAAGCTGACAACCCGATCGTGTTATCGAACCCCGCCTTCACCGCGATGACCGGGCACGACTTCGAAGAAGTGGTTGGGAAGAACTGCCGCCTCCTGCAAGGTCCGCAGACCAACCCGTCTGTCGTCGCTGAGATGCGAACTGCCGTCAACGAACGCAAGCACATGGAGGCGGTGGTGCAAAACTATCGGAAGGATGGGACGCCGTTCTGGAACGAGTTGTCCATCAGCCCGGTCTTTAATGAGTCCGGTGAGTTGATCAATTTCATCGGACTGCAACGCGACATCACCGAGCGGAAGAAGCTCGAGACCTTACGCGATGATCTCGTGCACATGATCATCCACGATCTGCGTTCGCCGCTCGCCGCAATCTGCGGCTACCTGGAGGTGCTGCAAACAAGGACCGACGCCCAGAAAGCTCCCGCGGAAGCTGGCTACATCGCGGGTGCGCAGATCAGCGCGGAAAGACTGCAGGAGATGATCACCTCCGTGCTCGAGATCAAACGGCTCGAGGAGGGGAAGATGCCGATCTGTGTGCACGATGAGGAACTCGGAAAGCTTATCGAGACCGCCGTGCAATGTTGCTACGGCTCAGCGGACGGCAAGGTGCTTGAGTTTGTGCCGGGTGCACCAGTTAAAGTTCGCTGCGATGGCGACATCACCGCCCGAGTCGTTTCGAACCTCATCAGCAATGCGCTCAGGTTTACCCCCGCGGAAGGCCGGGTGCAGGTGAGTGTCGTAGTCGAGGAAAAGGACGCGATAGTGATGGTGAGCGACACCGGTCGTGGAATCGAGCCCGAGTACCACGAGCGAATCTTTGAAAAGTTCGGCCAGGTGGAGCCGCGAGAGATCAGGCATTCGACCGGCCTCGGTCTCGCCTTCTGCAAACTCGCGGTGCAGGCCCAAGGCGGAAAGATCGGAGTGCGAAGCGAGCCAGGTCACGGCAGCACGTTCTACTTTTCAGTCCCGCTGGCGATGCCCGCGAAGTAGCCCTCAAACGACGAGGAGTCAGGCGAAAGCTGAGGCAGTTGATAGCCGGCGCGCCGTCCTTCTGTTTTGGTCTGAACGGAACGCCGTCTGGTAGTCGCACCCGTGGGGAAGGCGTCTCGGTTTACCTCGGGCAGGTGCAGGAGATCTGAAGATATTACGCCGGCCGACTGTAGCCCCGCGACACCTCACGCGTTTACCCCTTTTGCGTCTCTTCTTGGGGCCTCAGATCCGACGTGATAGGAGGTATCCGTTCGCTGCATCCGCTGGTTAGGCGACGGGAATTCACAGAGTAAGTGCAACACGCTGATCTCACCGTAACTTCTGCCCCTTCGAAGAGATGGAATCAGCAAAGCCGCAACAACGTTTTCGCATGCTCGCATTGTTGGCGAGTTCGGCGCGCGCAACGCTGCTTGTTCTGCTCGGACTCGGAGTTCTCCTGCGGACGATCAACTATGATCAAGAAGGCTGGCTGCTTGCCTGGTTCTATGTCGCGCAGTGGCCGGTTCTCGCAGCGCTTGCGGCGGCGTTGTCGATACTCAGCCTCATGTCGCGGCAGCGGATGTCCGCCACTGTCGCAGCGAGTGCGGGATTGGCCTTTGCGGCTATCTGGATAAGTGGCAGTTGGCAATCGCACGAACTACCGGCCACGGCGGCTGAAACGGTGCGGGTGGTTTATTGGAACGCAGCGAGGCCACGAGACCGTCTCGATCAAGTCATCGCCCGAGCGCGTTCATTCGAAGCGGATTTTCTCGCTGTCGGAGAGGCCGCTTCAGAAACGGAAGAAGAGCAGGCTAAATGGCGCGCGGCATTTCCCGGCCACAACCTGCAACGGTTAGGCGGCGAAATGCTCATCGCGAGCCGCGGCCCGATTCGCGCCGTGCGCTACGGCTCACTGCGCCAGCTGGGTCGCTACAATCTGGTCGAAGTCGAATTAAACGGGCGTCTGTTGCGGTTCATAGTAGTCGATTTCGATGCCGACGCGACGCGCTCGCGGCGAGCGGCGTTTGAAGCCCTCGCTGAAATCGCCGCGCCCTACGCGGATCAGCCGCTCGTTGTGACAGGCGACTTCAACACGCCGACCGACTCCCCACACTTCGCAGTTCTGCGCCCGTACTTGAGCGATGCATGGCCGATGGCCGGCTATGGCCTTTCCGAATCGTGGCCAGTGCCTGTGCCGCTGCTGCGGCTGGATCACCTGTGGGTAAGCGCAGAACTGCAACCCGTGGCCTACCATATGGATTGGTCCCGGCTTTCCGATCACCGCGCGCAGGTGCTCGACCTTGCCTGGCGATGAGGGGAGTGTGGGGGGCTGATTGTTGGCGAGGCATCAGCCTGCAATAACAAGGACCGTAACCGTGCAGACGCGCGAGACGGTCAGCGCCGATATTTCCACCCGCCAACCTGCGCCGCCATCGCCTTCACCTCCAGTGCCGCGAGTTCCGGCAATCGAAGAGCGCAGTGCGTGTCCCGTAGATCCGAGCCAAGCCGTTCTCAACGAGTAGCTCGTTCAAGTCGCGACCATCTGCCGTGACGATGACGTAATAGACCCGCCCGAGCGCAGAACGGCGAAGAGCGGACCGCCAGCGCGCCCACACGGTGAAAGGCCGTGAGAGCCTCGCTTTCGTGAATGCCGACGCTTCACGGGCAACCTCCGCGGCCTGAACCCGGCTGATGCCGACGTATGATGCCTGCTCGTCGAGCCGATCGCTGTAGGCGGTTTCCGCTTCTGGCGTGTCCAACGAAGAAGAGCCGCGCCACGATCTCCCGTTCCTCGTCACCCGTTACCACATGGAAGCTGTCGCCGTTATTCCACTGGTCCGCTTTCCACCGGCAGCCCTCGATCTTCTGCCACGGCTTACCCGAAGGAGCCTTGTCGGCGAATGCGAAAGCCGAGAGGACCAAGAGGGGAACCAACA
>DASVRY010000527.1:0-20258 GCA_036388395.1 Chthoniobacteraceae bacterium | reverse complement strand
CAGACGATCTACGTCGATTTCGAGGATATCCGCCGCGGAAAAGATGCCGTAGCCTTGGTGCGCGAGCGCGGCAAGGGCGCGGCCGTTTTCCTGGCGACGCCGCGCATCCAAAAAGCGGGCGAGCAAGGTTTCTTCAAGGTCATCGAAAACGCTGCTCCCGACGGCGTGCTGATCCGGAATCTGGGCGCGATCGATTACTTCCGCAGCCGCCCACACCTGCGGGCGATCGGCGACTTTTCGCTCAATGTGGCCAATCCGCTGACCGCGCAATATTTCACCCAGGCCAAAGCGCTCGAGCGCGTGACGATCAGCTACGATCTGAATATCGAGCAGGTGCTGGATCTCCTCGGTGCAGCGTCGCCAGAGTGGTTCGAACTCACGCTGCATCAGCACATGCCAATGTTTCATATGGAGCACTGCGTTTTTGCGGCTTTTATGTCCGAGGGGACCGATCACACGAACTGCGGACGCCCTTGCGAAAAGCATCGCGTCCACTTGCGCGATCGCGTCGGCATGGAGCACCCGCTGCGGGCCGATGTGGGCTGCCGCAATACGCTTTTCAATGCTGTGCCGCAAACCGGCGCACGTTTCTTTCGCTCTCTCGAAACCGCAGGCTTGCGGCACTACAGGGTAGAGCTGCTCGAGGAGGATGGCGCTGCCGCGCGCCGGGTACTTGCTGCTTACCAGAGCCTCCTCACGAGCGAAGAGCAGGGCGAGGACCTTTGGCGTTCCTTGCGTGCGCAATCGCAACTCGGCGTAACCCGCGGCACACTCGAGGTGCGCTGAAAGCAGTACAGCCAAAGCAGCTCTAGCTGGCGGCCCCTGTCTTCCACCGCTCGGTCATCCTGAGCGAAGTCGAAGGACCCCGCCGCCCCACGAGCAACATCGTCTCCAGCGAGAGCAACAGTAAAGCGGCGGCTGATCCAGAAGCGGTCGGGGTTCTTCGACTGCGCTACAGTCGCTGAAGCTCCCTCCGCTTCGCTCAGAATGACTCGTGGATTTTCGTTAAGGCTCCCCGAGCCCCTCACGCCACCGCCAGCCGTGGCGTGATCTCTCGCTGCCCGGCACAGACCACCTCCACGTCGCTGGCGCCGAGTTCTGCGAGCCGGTTGCGCACCGCACCGACGGCGAGCTCAGGGCTGTTGCAGTCGCGGCTGAGATGGCCAAGTACCGCCCGCCGAAGCTTTGACCCGGTTAGCTCCGCGAGCACGTTCGCGGCGGCGGTATTCGAAAGGTGGCCGTGACGCGACATGATCCGCTGCTTCACCGACCACGGACGTTTCGTGCAATTCTGCAGCAGCTTTTCATCGTGGTTCGTCTCGATGAGCAACGTGGACACCTGGCGCACCCGCTCATAGACGAGCTTTGTCGCGCAACCGAGATCCGTCAGCACACCGAGCGCAGTCGCGCCGTGGTGTAGGACAAAGCCCACCGGATCCACGGCATCATGCGGCACTGGAAACGTCTCGACCGTCACATCCTTGATCTGAAACTCGCTGCCGGTGACAAACAGCCGCCAATCTTTTTTGCAATCCGCCGCACCGCCATGCTGCAGCGCCTCCGCGGTTAGCCGGTTGCAGTAGATCGGCGTAGAAAACTGTTTGCACCACACATTCAGACAGCCGGCGTGATCACCGTGCTCGTGCGTCACGAGAATGCCGTCGATCTCGAGCGGGTTCACTCCACACTGCTGCAGCCGGAGAAACGTCTGCTTGGCGCTCAACCCGCCATCGACGAGCAGCCGGGTCTCAGGCGTCTCGACGAGCGCGCAATTGCCAGCGCTGCCGCTGCCGAGAATGGTGACCGAGAACATCGCGCCAGTAGAAGCGATGTCGGGAGCAAGTTCCAGTGCGCACTTTTGAAAAAGCGCGCCCCACGACTGCTCAATCTGCTACGGGCGGCGCGTCCATCAGCGCGAGGATGCGCTGCTTTTTCGCGGGATAATCGAGTGCATGAAACGTGCGGATCTCATCCACCCGGCGGGCGCCGTTCAAGGCATCGAGGCAGCGCGTGTAATGTTCAGCCAGCTCGCTTGTCTCGAGATAACGTCCGCGCAAGTTGGGATCGGCGTAGGCATTCGCGTGCTCGCGAGAGAAGAGATGAAACCGCAGCCAGCGACGGTCCGTGCGGGAAATCTTCTGGGTCTTGCGGAAGAAACCAACGAAGAGCAGCAAGACTAAGTATGTATCCACTTGTGCCTGGAGTTCGAGGTTCCGCGCGAAATCTTCACTATGTATTTCGCGCACCCCGCGCTGGAAATGCAGCGCCGCGTGCAACGCATGATTAATCTCCTCCACAAAGGAGATGAGCTGCCGAATATTTGCGTCGCTAATCTCGCGACGCGGATCATGTCGCTCGAGCTGTTCGATGAGCCATTGCGAGTAGTAGATGCCGATGAAGAGCTGCCCATCGGCCTTGCGCAAAAAGGTCCGCGCAAGCTCGCTCAGCTCTCGCGCGGATGCGCCCGCCATGCGACTGAGCTGCCCACAGCGGCGGCGATCAATCAGGCAATCTTCGAGGTTGATCCCGACCGTGGCGTAGGTCCGCTCGAAGAGCCGCTGGACCTCGCTGAAGAGCGTGGCGTTCATCCGATCAAGGCGAAGTTTGGAGTTGTTGAATCGTCCAGGTGGATAAGCGAGTCGGACAGTTCATTCAAGGCGAGCCGCACCTCTCGGAAGCTCTCCGAGAGCGTCTCGTAGATGGAAGTGAGGGCGCAGCTGCGTGCGACGTGATGTCCGGCAGCGACGCGAAAATTCGTGCGGCCGACTTCTTCATAAAAGCGAATCTCCGGTCCGCCGCGCTGGCAACGGCTCTGCACCGCCTCATGAAAGATCCCGGCGAGGAAGAGCGAGTAATTTCCCACGTGCGCCCGGATGTGGAAGCTCTGTACCGGCGAAGCATCGCGCAACGCGACAAGCATGTCCGAGATATATTGGATGGTCGTCTCCCGCCCGTCAGCGGGCGACCGCATGCGCGCTGTATGAGAAAAGTTTTCCAGCAGCGAGGCGACGTAATCGGTGACGCCGCGATCTGTCAGACCTGTCCGTTTCAAGACATGTCTGATCAAAATATAGAAATAGAATTGTGGCGAAATGCGCAGGGTTGCCCCCGGGGCGAGGATCGCCTCGACGAGACGCGGGTGATCCAGAATGGAGTCGCGAGCTTCCGCGTCCGTGAGAAGCTCCACGAGGGTTACGCTATCGCGCTCCGTTCTGGAGAGGCTATGCACGACGAACTCAAAATCCGCCGCAGTGAATCGATCCCGACAATTAGCTTTGATCATCGGAACTGACGAGGGAGCATCGCTTGTGCCATGGCTTTGCGAGGGGTTGTTTCCTGGAGATGGGGCGGAACGGAGAACACACGCGCGACCAGCTTCACACGGCTCTGGGGGTCGCGTGCGCCATCAATGTTCCTCGTTGAGAGTTACGCGCAAGTGCAGGATTCTGGTCGCATGCTCCGCCGTGTCATTCTCACCCTGCTCGTGCTCGCTTTCGCGACGCTCGTCGGCGCGTGCTGGTATGCTTACGACAAAGGCTTCACCCGCAAGTGGCGCGGTTTCGTAACGGACGAGTTCCGGAAGCGTGGCCTCGAGGTTTCGTTGCGCCGGATGAAGCTCGAGCCTTTCCGCGGGATCGTCGCGAAAGACGTGCAAATCTATGACGCGCGCGACCGGCAGCGCACAGTTGGCGTGATTGACGAGATGCTGCTCGTAATCGACTACGCCAATCTTTTCCGTGGGGAGACGTTTCTCAACGCTCTGGAGCTCAGGGACGCCAATTTATCACTGCCGCTTAACCCGGAGAATCCGCGCGGTCCAAAGCTCGAGATCAGCAAGCTAAGTGGGCGACTGTTTCTGCCCCCACAACAAATCTACCTGAGCCGTCTCGAGGCGGAGCTCTACGGGATCCGGCTTACCGCTTCCGGTCGCCTGATCAACCCTCAAAGTTTCCCCGTCAAGAAGGCTGGCGAGCAGACTTTGCCCGTCGCGTTATTCGAGCGGATTATCGACGAGCTGCAAAGGCTGCGGTTCGAGAGTGGGTCACCGCAGCTGGATATCCGTTTCAGTGGGGATCTGGCACAGCTCGACAGAGTGCTGATCCAAGCAACCTTCTGGGGAGAGAAAATCCGCCGGCAGGATTATCTCCTGGAAAGTCTATATCTAAACGCCGCCTATCGAGATGGCGCCTTTGATCTCAAGCAACTCATCGCGGTGGATAGTCATGGGAGTCTGCAGCTCGGTGCCGGCTACAATCCGGCGACCGGGGACGGCTCACTCCGGCTCCAGTCAAAGCTCGATCTGCAAGGGCTCCTCCGAGCACTTCCACTTCCACAACTCGACGATCTCGTCCTCTACACGCCTCCGCTCCTGGAGCTGAACGCCACCATGCAGGCTGGCAAAGAGCCGCGCCTTCAGGTGCTCGGCCATGTCGAGGTCGCACGTTTTGCCTATCGTGCGGTAGTCTTCGAAAGCCTAACCACCGATCTCGCGTGGGAGCCCGGGCGCTGGGCCGCGCGCGATGTGCGGCTGGTCCACCGCAGCGGTGAGGTGAAAGGTGATGTAATGCAATTACCCAATGCGTTCCGCAGCCGCTTAAGCAGCACGATGAACCGCCAGATCCTGCTGCCACTTCTTCCTGGGAACCCATTAGAATGGTTGCCAAAGGACGAGACAGAATTGCGTCCGGCGAATCTCGTCCCGAATGCTGAGGCTGTGGAAGCGCGTTGAGCGGGTACGCTCGGCCAAAACGTCATCTCCCATGCCTGCAAAACGCGCAAAGGATGCCTCACCAGTCGAGCTCTTGCTCGGAGCGCACATGTCCACCTCCGGAGGGCCGGACAAGGCGATTGCGCGCGCCTGCTCGATCGACTGCACTGCAATGCAGATCTTTGTAAAGAGCAACATGCAATGGTTTGCTCCGGCGCCCTTTGCTCCGGCGGAGCTACGGGCATTTCATGAGCATGTGGATCGCGCGCGCTTGAGTTCGGTCTTCGGCCACAGTGGCTACATGATCAATCTGGCGGCGACGAATCCTGAGTTCCTGATCAAGTCGCGCCGAGCGCTCCAGGAGGAACTGCTTCGAGCGGATCAGCTCGGGTTGCCGTTCCTCGTGCTGCATCCTGGGGCTCACATGGGCGCTGGTGTGGAGGCGGGACTGGAGCAAATCGTGGCGAGTCTGGATACGGTTTTTGCACAGATCCCGAAGGTGAAGACCCGTGTCGCGCTCGAGACAACTGCGGGGCAGGGGTCATGCATCGGCTCCGAATTCTCGCACCTGAGTTATCTGCTGCAGCACACACGAGAAGCGGAGCGACTCTGCGTTTGTGTGGATACCGCGCATCTTTTCGCCGCAGGCTATGACCTTACCACGGCGGAGAGCACAGCGGCGGTATTCAAGGAGTTCGACCGCGAAATCGGGAAGGCGCATCTCGCAGCCTTGCACCTGAACGATTCGAAGGTGCCGCGCGGATCAAAGGTCGACCGTCACGAGCACATCGGCAAAGGCAAGATCGGCCTCGAGGCCTTTCGCTATATCATGACGGCGCCGCGCTTTGCCAAGGTGCCGAAGGTGCTCGAGACGCCTAAAGAGAAAGACCTGAAGGAAGACGTGGAGAACCTCGCGACGCTGCGCGGTTTGCTAGCTTAGTAGAGGTGACGTTAAAACCCAGCGTTCACTTCGAATGAGGGATGCAAGCGAGCTACAGAGGTTCGACGGTAGCAAGGCCGGTGCTGATCGTGTAGGCATCGGCCATCGGCAGGCGCTTTAGCTCGTGTCCTGAGCCCCAGGAATCTGAATAAAGTAGCTCCTGGGTTTTCGTGTTGTAGCCAATGATCAGGCGCATGTGACCGCCGGCGCCTTGAGGAATGCCACGCTCTGGAACGATGCCGAGCATGACCGTCCACAGGAGGGGCACACCCTGCTCGATCTCCGTCTGCACGGAACGTTGGAATCGTCCGAAACCCGCCTTGTCCTTCATCTTTGCCTCACGCAGGACGGCGAGTTTCATTGCGCGATAGATCGCCCCGACATCGATCATCCGCCCGGGGTCGGGAATCTCTGGTTCATCGGCGCGCTTCGCGGCCCGATTGTAATCCTTCACCAGCTCGAGAATTCCGCGGATGTCCCTCTGCTCCAGGGTGCGGACCCTTACCCGAAGCCGCGCGCTGAGTTTCTTAAGCGCGTCGATCATGGCCTCGAAGCTCGTGCCTCCTTCGGCAGTGGAATTGGCGATCTGCGCGAGTTCGTTTGCGTCCACCGCATTACCATAATAGCGCATGACTCGCTCGACCGACGCGACCACGCAGTAGCCCTTCTCCCCTTGATCGACCATGGGGATGTCGCGGAGCACTACGTCACCCGTGGCGGCGTCTCGCTGCACATGAGCCACGCCCGAAAACCGCCCGCCGCTCGCCGGCGCGAGCGAGGCAAGCAGGCCCGCGGCTTTGGAGGGAGGAGTGATCTCGAGGCGCACGAACTCCGCGCGAAACGGGATGTTTCGCGACTTCACTTCGCGCGTGAAGCTATACTCGAGCAGGTAGCGCGCGGTCTCCGTTTGCCAGAGCAGGCCGTCGGCCTTGACCGCATTCTTCGCATCTTTCCCGCGCGGAGTGAATTTCAGCTTCGTGAACTGATTGAGCGCCTCAGAGGAGTTCTTAACGAGTGTCGTGAACTTCTCCTGCGTGAGTGCGCCCGAGTCGCCGCGGCCAAAGAAAAGCACCGTCACCTCGCGCAGCTTCTCAGATTCGAAACGCGCAACGACCTCCGCCACGGGCAGGCCGAGCAGGGTCATACCCGGCGCCGCTGCGCGGGCCGACTCTCGCTGATTGGAAGTCCACTCGAACGGCATCTGCGATGTCGCTTTCTGGAACTCGTCCTGATTCAGCGACCACGGCGACTCGAGCGATAGAACCGGATCGAGAACGAAGGCATCCGGTGCACCTACTGCGTCGCTAATGGCGAGGCCGAAGAGGAGGAGCGAAAGGCGGACGCAGCCTACGGGGAACATTCCGCTAACTTGAACACGTGTGCTCCAGTTCGCGAGTCGTTTCGCGCTGCGGCGGAGCCTCTACACCGCCGGCTGCTGCTGCGTGAGGCAGTGGAATGCGCCGAGGCCCCAGATCAGCTCGCGGCAGTCGATCGGAACGACTCGACGGGTCGGGAACGCTTTCTCCAGCACTGCGATGGCCCACTTGTCGTGCGTGTCTGCAAAGACCGGCAGGAGCACGACTTTGTTGGCGATATAGAAATTGGCGTAGCTCGCCGGCAACCGCTGCCCGTCACGGGTAATTTTGTGCGGCATGGGCAAGGTCACGACTTCGAGCGGCGTCCCATCCTCCGCGTCCATGGTCCGGAGCAGTTGGAGATTTTCCTGCAAGGGCTGGAAGTTTGCGTCCTCCGAATCCTCCTCGACCACAGTAACGACGGTGGTCCGCCCGACAAAGCGCGTGAGGTCGTCGATGTGCCCGTCGGTGTCATCTCCTTCGATGCCGTCGCCAAGCCACAGGATGTTCGAGACGTTCAGGTAATCCCGGAGGTGCTGCTCGATTTCCTTTTGCGAGAGTTCCGGATTGCGGTTTGGATTCAGGAGACAAGATTTCGTCGTGAGCAAAGTGCCCGCGCCATTCACCTCGATCGAGCCGCCCTCGAGCACCATGCCGGGCGCATACACCGGCAGTCCCAGCTTTTCCGCAAGGATGGTCGGTACCGCGTCGTCGTCGTCGAAGGGCGGATACTTCCAGCCCCACGCGTTGTAGTCCCAATCGACCACCGCGAGCAGGGGCGCTTCATCTCGGGTGAGGAAGATTGGCCCGTGATCACGACACCACGGCTCATTGATCGGCACATGGAAAAACGTCACGTGATCGATCCGCGCGCGCGCTTTCTTGAGCTGACTGCGCACCTCCGCTTCGTGATCTTCATCGCAAACGTTGATGTTCACCTTCTCGGAGTCGGCGAGCGCGTCGACCATCCGGGCAAGTGTCGGCGCGACCCGTGTGTAGGAGTCAGGGAAGCTAATGCCATCGGCACGGGGCCATGAGAGCCACGTCGCCTCGTGCGGCTCCCATTCGGCAGGCATGCGATATCCGAGCGAGGCGGGAGTCACGATTGCGGGGTTTTCAAGAGAGCCGTCCATGGTCAATCGATGAACCGCTTATCTATCCCCTCGTATGCGTCGATCCGGCGATCGCGGAAAAATGGCCAGTGGGTCCGCTGGACATCGAGCGCGCCCAGATCGGCTTCAACGATGAGGATCTCCTCGTTGCTCGTGGAGCCTTTTGCAAGGATCTGGCCGCTCGGGTCGGCGACAAAGCTCTGACCCCAAAACTCGATTCCATCGCCGCCGTCCGGCGCCTCGTGTCCGACCCGATTTGGCACCGCGACATAGCAGCCATTCGCGATCGCGTGGCTGCGTTGGATCGTCTCCCACGAATCATGCTGACGCTTCCCATGTTCCCCTTTCTCTCCAGGATGCCAGCCGATCGCGGTTGGGTAAAAAAGGATCTGCGCTCCCCGAAGCGCGGTGAGTCGGGCCGCTTCAGGATACCATTGGTCCCAGCAGACGCAGACGCCGATATTCCCGTGCTTCGTCTCCCAAGCGCGGAAGCCGAGATCACCGGGAGTGAAGTAGAACTTCTCGTAGAAGAGAGGGTCATCGGGGATGTGCATCTTGCGATACTTGCCGAGATATTTCCCGTCCGCGTCGATCACTGCTGCGGTGTTGTGGTAGACGCCGGCGCTCCGTTTTTCAAAGAGCGACGCGACGATCACCACGCCCCGCTCGCCGGCAACTTTGCACAGCGCATCCGTGCTTGGGCCGGGAATCTCCTCCGCGAGCTGGAAGTATTTGTGGTCTTCGATCTGGCAGAAGTATTGCGACGTAAAAAGCTCCTGCAGACAGATGATCTGCGCGCCGCGATCCGCGGCTTCGCCCACTTTCGCGATCGCCTTCGCGAGATTCTCTGCCGGGTCCGCCGAGCACGTCATCTGCACGAGACCTATCTTCACTTTCTTTTCTTTGGGAGCCGACATGTGGGTGGGATTTTACTGCGAGGACGGGACGCGGGCGAAGTGCGTTTTTCAAAAATCGCGCGCCAGCCGCCTTTGCGTGTGGGTCCAGCGCGAAGCGCCTCTGCGATAGACAAAGACCAACTCGGTTCCCTATCTTTGATCCTCCTCTATGAAACATTTTTCCTTCCTCTGCAGTGTCGTCGGCGCTCTGGCGCTCGCCGCGACTTCCACCATCCAAGCCGCCGAAAACCCAGCACCTGTGAAAGACATACGCATCATCCTCCACACCAACAAAGGCGACATCGAAGGCACTCTCTTCGCCTCGAAAGTTCCCATCACTGCCGCGAATTTCCTGAACCTCGCGAAGAAGGGCTACTACGATGGTATCACCTTCCACCGCGTGATTCCTGATTTCATGATCCAGGGCGGCGATCCCACAGGCACCGGCAGCGGCGGTCCTGGGTACAAGTTCGCCGATGAAATCGATCGCTCGTTGAGGCACGACAAGCCCGGCATTTTCTCGATGGCCAACGCAGGCCCAAACACGAACGGCAGCCAGTTCTTCATCACGCACGTCCCAACGCCGCATCTCGATGGCAAGCATGCTGTCTTCGGTGAAGTGACCAAAGGACAGGACATCGTGAACAAGATCGCCAAGGGCGACAAGATCACGAGCATCGAGGTTCTCGATCCAACCGAAGATCTCTTCGCTGGTCAGGCGTCGCAGATCGAGAAGTGGAATGCTTCTATCAAGAAGTAAGCTTCGCCAATAGCTACATCAGCTCACAAAAGAGCGGCCGAAAGGCCGCTCTTTTTTTGTTACCATCCATCGACGTTCCACTTGAGCCGTTCTGCCCAAGGTGTTGACCCCCTTTCGCCATCAAGGATCATCACGACGGAAGCGGTAGCCGACGCCGCGGACGGTTTCGATGATCGTGGGTTTCTCCGGATTGGGCTCGATGCGTTTCCGAAGCTTGGCGATGTGCTGATCAAGAGTGCGGGAGTCGGGGAAATAGTCGATACCCCAGCAGCGGTCGAGCAGGGTGTCGCGGTCAACGGGTTCTCCGGCGCGCTCGTGGAGCAAGGAGAGGATCGCGGCTTCGCGCGGGGAGAGGTCGATGGATTGGCCGGTGCGCTCGGCGCGAAGTTGATGAGGGTGAATGACGAGGTCGCGCATCGGGAAGCTTTTGTCCGCGGTCCTGCGGCCATTCGTCCGACGAAGGACGGAGCAGATGCGCGCGAGCAGTTCATGTTTGCCGAACGGCTTCCGGACGAAATCATCGGCGCCGAGTCGCAGGCCGACCACGACATCGATCTCTTCGCTCTTGGCTGAAAGGAAGAGGACGGGCACGTCGGGATCGACAGCGCGCACGCGGCGACAGACTTCGTAGCCATCAATGTGCGGCATCATGATATCGAGACAAAGCAAGGCCGGGCGGTGCTTTTCCCAAAGCTCCAGAGCCTGTCGGCCGTCGCTGGCCAGCAGGGTGGAGAATCCCTCCACTGATAGGCACGCATCGAGGGAATCGAGGGTGATTGGATCATCGTCAGCGAGGAGGAGTTTCATTTGAAGTCAGGCGCTCGCTTGCGTAGGCGCAGCGGGAAGCAGTGCGGGTGCGCCGACGGATGGCGCAGGGACGATGACCTGAAAGGAGGCGCCTGATCCTGCGGGGACGAGTCGCAGCGAACCGCCCATTGAAATGGCGAGATCCCGTGCGATGGCGAGGCCGAGGCCGGTGCCGCTTGCGCCTTCGTTGACCCGGCTATCGAGGCGTTCAAAAGGGCGAAAGATGCGATCGGTTTCGGTGGCGGGGATGCCGGGTCCTTGATCAGAGATGGTCATGGAGAGGGAATCCCCGCGGTGTTCGCTGGTGATCTCGACAGTGCCGCCGGGGACGTATTTCTCCACGTTCGAGAGAAGGTTTGAAAGAATCTGCGCGAGTGCATCGGAGTCGATCAGGCACGGAAAGGTAACGTCCCCTGCGCGGCGCACCTGCAAGGCTCGGCGTGCGAAGGAAGGAGCGAACTGGTCGACCACGGCATCGATCACGCTGGCCGGCACGCAGGCGCAGGGCTCGATCCGGAGCTTGCCCTGCTCATGTCGCGAGAAAGTAAGGACGTTCTCGATAAGGCGACCGAGCCGGCGGGCTTCCTCCTGGACAAGAGCAAGACGGCGCGTTGTTTCCCCGGCAGTGTCGATCAAGGTGTCGTGGGCGATGTCGATGTTCAGCAGGATGTTCGTCAGGGGCGTGCGGAGTTCATGCGAGACGCGGTTTACAAAGGAGACGCGTTGCGCAGCGAGGGCGGCAGCGCGGCGTTGTTGGACGAAGACGCCGCTGCCCAGCAGCGCGGTGAAGAGACCCAGAAGGACTGCGGACGCAACGGTGGGCAGATGGTAGTTGGTTCGCAGCTGGTACTGGTCCCACGCCGCGAGCTGCCATGTTCCATATCGAGCACGCACCGGGAGGAGGAAATCGGGGCGTTCTGGATCGACAGGGTCCGGTCCGCTCGCACCAATGATCCTGCCTGATGCACCATCGACGCGATGAGGACCGCCAGCCGCCATGACACCGGCGAACGTGCCGGATGCACCATTCGCAAGCCAGAGGCGGAACCATTCGTCAATAGCCTCGGCAATTTCGTCGCGCTCGAGGAAGAGCACGAGCACGACGCTCTCCCGATCCCGCCGGCTCCAGTAGAGCAGTGGTTGCCCGGGCCGATCGATCCAGCCGGCGCGGTCTCCGCTGTGATTCAGAAGCTCACGTTCCGACAACTGGATGGTTGGACGGGGCAGGCCGGATCGCTTCGTGCGCAATGTCGGCTCCGGCCAGGCCAGGGCGCGCGGAGGCTTGGTGACGACGACGTGCTGATCCGTCCCGTGGGCTCCAGCGCCATGCAGCACGGAGAGTTGCCGGATTCCGACAACCTCTTCGCAGCGCTCCCTTGCTTCCGTCAGCTTCCCGAGATCCGCTGTGTCCGCAATCCGTCGAAGGTGCGTTTCGTAAAGGCGCTCGAGTCGCTGCATTTCGGCTTCGAAGACCACCGCGAAATCGCGCAGCGGTGTTCGGTCGGTCGCGAGCCGAATAGTTTCCGTCCGACGAGCAAGCGAAACGCCGCCCACCACCACGCACGTGGCCACAGCGAGCAGCAGCACGAGCGCGAGGTGGGGGAGGCGGTTGGCCACGGGAGTGATGTTGCTCAGGGCGTCGCGGGTGTCATCCGGATGTAGGCGAGGCTGGTTTTACCGTTGTCCCTGCGACCATTCACGCCATTCTCACGCGGGTGGTTCATGGTTCCGAGGAGTACTGGGACGCCGACGCCCGTGGACGCGGAGGTGCTGATCTTGCGCGTGGTGAAAACAGGCTGCGCCGGGTACCGCGTGGCGACCCCGTTTACTTCCAGCACGTCGACGACGCTCACAATTTGCGGGACAACGTTGATGTTTGCATAAAGCCCGTCGGGCGATAGCAAAGGCTCGCACTCGACAGTGACACCGACGTTGCGTACTTCGAAGCTGGTGAAAGAGGCAGGCGATCGTCTGTCTGCCGGGGTATTCTCCGTGGCAAACCCTGGCGGGTTACCCGAGTTGGTCCCGAATCGCTTTTCGACGATCTCCTCGGTCACAGCACGCTGCCCCGATTTTGTGACAAACGCACGGATCAGCTCGAGCTGCGCTTCGCCTTTATCGGCGAGCGCGGCGACGGCGGCCAAGCTCGCGACTGAGTCGGTATTTTCCATCAGAATCCTCCGCGCCGCTTCACGATCGAGGGTATAGAGGAGAAACTCGACTCGGGTATTAAAGGAGTCGGTGAATCGTGTGCGTGGGGGCGGAGCGTTCTGCGCGGAAGAACGGAGGATCTGGACGTGCACCATCGCCTCAGCAGGTTCAAGATCGCCCGCAGGAGTGGCCGTGGAGAGGAACGTAGCGACCCCGCTCTTGCGCGTTACGCTCGTTGTGACTTTCTCCGTGTGGAACTTTGGCTGGGCAATGGGTTCGGCAACAGCTTCCGCTCGGATGTCTTCAAAACCGCCGAAACGGACGGTCTGTGGGACGAGGTTGATGTCGATCGTGTCACCATCTTCGCGAAGTATGGGTTCGAGTTCGAGCGTGTCCCCGACGTTGCGGGTCTCCCACGCCACCGGGAAGGGAATTTCTCCCGGTCGCTGCGCTGGGTCGAATTCGGTGCCGTATCGAACCTCGTCGATTGACTCGGTGACGGCGCGCTGGCCGGATTTTGTCGACACCGCCATGAGTCCGAGCAGCTTCGCCTTTCCGGTCTTTGCCAGTGTTTCGATGCCGTTGTAAAAGGCCGCGTCGTCGGAAGGGGTATTCAGGAGTGCGGCAAAATCGCTCTGGCTGAGCGCCCACGTTTCGACGGTTGTCAGCAGGTTGATGGGGTTATCAGGTGCTTCGGCAGCCGGCGCTCCAGGGGGTTTTGGTGCGCGCGGATCGCGCACGAACGGATCAGCAGGTGGAGGTTGAGCGGGCGGTGTTGCTGTCTTCGGTGGCGGGGCCGGTTGTTGCGCGGCCGCAGTTAGGATCACAGCGCTGGCCGCGGTGGCGATTGTTAGGAGTAGGCGTTTTGACATACCGAAAAATGGCGCGAGAGAGAGAACTGTGGGTCAACGCACTGTCTCCGGCGTGTAAAAGTTTTGTAAATCGCTCCTCAGGATGGCCGGCGTAGCTCTGTAATCGGACCCCGCCGCCGAAGCGAACTCGGTGGCTCAGGAGCTTCTCGTGCCTCTCTCCGAGGCTTTTGGAAGGGTGGGGTTGGAAAGAATGACAATCCGCTGCGTAGCTTCACCTCAAAAAACCATCGGCAGCCCCTCGGTCATTACCGAGATCCGCTCCTCGATGCCATGTGCGCGGGCGCATTGGATGAGCCGCTCGGGTGGCTCATGCATCGGCTCATAGCTCAGCTGGAAGGTGCCGTAGTGCATCGGCACAAGACGCTTCGCGCCCAACTCGATAAATGCCGTGACGGCTTCCTCGGGATTCATGTGCACCTCGCGGCCGCTCGGCGGGTCGTAGGCTCCGATCGGGAGCAGAGCGATGTCGATATTATGCCGCTGACCGATCTCCTTGAACCCATCGAAGTAAGCCGTATCGCCGCAATGGAAGATCGACCGGTTGCCCACTTCGATGACGAAGCCGCCGAAGCCGCGGTGAGAATCGTGCAACACCCGCGCTCCCCAATGATGACAAGGTGTCAGCGTGATTTTGAGCGGCCCATGCTCGAACTGCTCCCAGTAGTGCAGCTCATGCACACTGCGAAAACCAAGATCGTGCACGAGATTCCCCACCTCAAATGGGACGACGATCGGCTGCTCCGAGGCGACCTCGCGCAGGGTACGGCGATCGAGATGATCGAAATGCGCATGCGTCACCAGCACAAGATCGATCGCCGGCAGATCGTGCAGGTGCAGTCCCGGATGGCGCATCCGTTTTATGACCTTCAGCCACTTCGCCCAGTTCGGATCGACGAGGAGATTCTGTCCCGCGGTCTGAATGAGAAAAGACGCATGACCGATCCACGTGATGCAAATCTCGCCATCCTTCACCTCGGGAAAGGCCGGTGAGACGTGCTGTCCGGCGCGCCGCTTGAACAGCGACGGGATAAGCACCTGGGTGAGAAAATTTCGCCGATGCCAGTCGCCTTTTGGCTTCAGGCCGACCTTCGGCGCCACGGGCACTGACTTGGGCTCGACCGTGCCGTCGTTGGATTTCGACTTCTGGATCTCCGCCTTGGGGGATTTCCGGCTACGGGAAAACGGATTGGGCACGATCGGGATAGTAGGCCGGATGTCGCGGGTGGCAAAAAACTTCGTGCGCTTGCCAGCTCCACATCCGTGCCGGTTAATGGGCCGCAAATGACGACCAAGGCGGATCTCCGTCGTAGCATCCGCGCCCTCCTCAATTTCCCGGCGGCAGAACGGGCGGAAAAATCACGCGCTTTGTGCGGCGTAGTCGCGGCCTGCGAGGTCTGGCAGAGCGCCAGGACCGTGGCGATTTTCGCTGCACAAACGGTAGAGCCTGATGTGGAACTCCTATGGACGAGCGCGCGCGACCAACGGATCTGCTATCCACGGTTGATCGATGAAGGCATGGAGTTCCGCATGGTCAGCGATCCCGCAGCACTCGTGCCGGGTCGGTGGGGATTGCGCGAACCTGATCCTGAGCAATCTCCCTTGATTGACCTTGCGACCATCGAGCTGCTGCTCGTTCCTGGCATGGCTTTTACCACAGCCGGTGCGCGCCTCGGTCGCGGCGGAGGTTATTACGACCGGCTGCTAGGCAATCCGCGGATCGCTGCAGCAACGCTCGGCGTCTGCTTTGATGTGCAGCTCGTCGACTTCCTCCCGACGGAAGCACACGACCGCTCCGTCGCGCACGTGGTCACCGAGTCAGGGCTACACTAGCCGTCGCCCGCGGGCTTTTGGCTTTCAACGCCTCTGAGCCTGACGCAATCTAAAGCACCTATGAAAACGGCGTTCGCCTTTCTTCTCCCCCTGCTCGCTTCCGCCTCCTTGCTCCACGCAGATTACGTCGTCGTTCAGAAAGTGGACGGCGGCATGCAATCCGGCGAAATGACGATCAAGATCAAAGACGGGAAGGCCCGTGTCGATATGGCGCCGCAGATCAGCACGATCAGCGACAGTGGAAGCGGCGACGTGATCACGCTCATGCACACGCAGAAGCAGTTCATGCGAATCCCTGCTGCGCAGACGAAGGCTCTCGTCGAGCAAATGCAAAAGCTCTCGGGCACCAAGGCCCAGGCTGTTGCGCCGAAGCTCACCGCCACCGGCCGGAAAGAGAAAGTGGGCGAGTACGAATGTGAAGTTTACGCATGGTCTGCAGGCGGGATGACCGTGAACTACTGGCTGGCCGATAAGTTCCCGGATTACTCGAAGGTGCAGGCGGCTCTCGAGAGCACCCAAAACGCCGGGCTTACTTCGATGATGTCGGGCATGATGCCACGCAGCTCGGAATTCCCGGGCATGGCGGTGAAGACCGAAATGTCTGTCGCTGGTCAGAAGGTGACCACTACCCTCGTCTCCGTGAAAGAGCAGGAAGTGGATCCTGTAGTGTTCGAGCTGCCGAAGGACTACAAAGAGATGGCAACGCCTGCGTTTAATCTCCCCGCACAACCAGCTCCTCAGCCCTAGCTCCTTTCCCGTGCGTCTCGTCCTGGCCTCCGCCTCACCGCGCCGCCGGCACTTGCTCGCGGAGCACGGCTACGAGTTTCAGACGGCAGTTGCGGATATCACCGAAGTCACACCCGCGCACCTGACGCCGGGTGAGACCGTCCTCTACAATGCGCGGGCCAAAGCTCAGGCCGTCGCGCGCCTGCAGCCGGACGCGCTGGTTCTCGGCGTCGACACGTTGGTGGCCTTCGATGAGCGTGTTTTTGGAAAACCCGCGGATATGGACGAGGCTTTCGCGATGCTCTCGCGGTTGAATGGCCGTGCGCACGAGGTGTTCTCGGGCGTGTGGCTTTGCCATTGGGACTCTGGCCGGCAGTATGGATTCATCGAAGCAACCCGGGTGCATTTCCGGCACCTCGCCGAGCCACGGCTCCGCGCCTACATGAACCGAATCGGTCCGCTCGACAAGGCGGGCGCCTACGCCGCGCAGGACGACAACGGAGAGCTCATCGAACAGTTCGAAGGCTCTTTCAGCAACGTGATCGGTCTTCCAATGGAGCGGTTCGCACTCGCGCTGGAGCACTTCACAGACGGTTCGACCTCCACCGACCAATCAATCGAGTAATTATGCTTCGTTGGTTGTGTTTCTCGCGGTCATCCTGAGCGGAGCGCCGCTTTGGGCGCGCAGTCGAAGGACCCCGTAGAAGGTCCGGAGAAACGCCGCTGCGGAACGGACGTGCTGTGCGCTTCGCCTCGCGGAGCCGCTCTTGAATCCACGATGTCCTTCGACTGCGCTGCGCCCGCCTTTCCGCCTCCGCTTCGCTCAGGATGACTCCGCGGGCGGATACTACCGCCATTGGACAAGTCACCGATCACCAGTTGCAGTGGATTGCGGGCCCACCAAGAGCGGGAACGATCTTCGCCCGCTAAGGTGCAGGGGCTGGCGGGGCTGCAGGTCCGTCCGCAGAGCCGGTTTCGCCCGAAGGCGCACCCGGAGTGGGCGCCGGCGTAGCTGGCGCTGCCGTGGCGGGCGCGGCCTCTCCGCTCGTGGGCTTTGTGGAACCATTCGGCTGCGCAGGCGCCGCCTTCTCGATCAGGGGCAGTTCGGCCGCTTCCACGTCCGGGCGACTAAGAAGGAATGTGCCGGTCTTTCCCTCCGCGGTTGCATACCACATCTCTTCCGGCGTCTTGGCTCCCGTCGTTAGCTTGTAGCTCGTGCCCGCTTTATCTTTGAAGCTCACCACAACTGAAGGCTTGTCAATCCCGTGCTCAGGCGCCGCTACGCCTGCCCAGCGAACAGCACTCAGGCTGGAGATTGTGTTGATCAGCGACTGCGCGTTGACCTGGTTCACCGCTCCGTCTCCCTTCGCCAGCTTCCACTGATCCTTGTCGCGCACCAACGCGATGGCAGGTTCATTAGCTTTTGTAACTTCGAACGACACAATCTCCTCAGGCTTTAGCTTGAAGATGGTGAGTTCCTGCCACTGCAGCGGATCGGCGGGCAACGACCCAAGGACGGTATTTGGGACGGTAACGACAAACGGCTCGTCCTGCACCTTGGCATAAACACTTGCCCCTTCGGTCTTCCCGAAGAGCACGGTCACGATGGGTTTCTCACCCGCACCAGATTCGGCCGTATTCTCCGATGCATAGGAGCTAAGCGTCACTTTCACCTGCGGCTGATCCAGGCCGTATTTGGCCAGGTTGGTATCAGCATCGACAAAATCAACCACCTGCTGCGCTTGCAGATCACTAATCACACGCGCGGCCTGACTCGTGGCGACCGGAAGATCCTTCTCAGCCTTGCGAACCCATGACTCGCCACTGCGTGCGAGCACGACTTTGTTACCGCCAGCAGCTTCAAGCGTCACGCGATCGACGATGTCCGCCTCGACACGAACCAGGTTCCGATCACGAAGATCGTTTGGTTGCGTCTCGAGTAACTTCTCCGCTTCCTGGGGCAGGATCACAACTGCATCGCGCGACGAAAGCTGCGCATATATCTTGTCCTTGTCTTTCTCCTCCTTCGGCTTGCCACCGATCTGCAGAACCTCGGGTTTTTCACGACCGTCAGCAAACATCGACACTGTGCCGCGTGGCTCCTGAAGCCCATAGACAGCCGGATTGGAAGCATCTGCGATGAACGATTCCGCCCGCGCGTTTGTTGCCTTCGAGATGAGATCGCCAACCTTCGAGGCGTCCGCCCTAGCCTGCAAGGGCTTCACGAGCGACCAATGTTCGTCCTTCTTCTGCAACTCGATCTCACCCGAGTTGGTTTTCACGACGATCCGGTTGACCTGCGTTGCCGCGACGTCGGTCAACTTGTGGTCGCGGAACTCGTCGACTTTCTTTGTGAGCAGGTTCTTCAGCTCGTTCGGGATGACGTAGACCGCGTCATCATCCGCCCGTTTGACGTAGATTTTACCCTCGACCGCCGCGTCTTTCCCGAGAAGTAGTTCCACCGGTTTTTCTCCACCGGTGAACTTCACGCGGATCTCAGGATTCGCGAGTCCGAACTCCTTGAGCTGATCCTTCTCGCCACCTTTGCCATCGCCGATCACAGCATCGTGCTTCAGCGATTCGGCCGTGGTGAAGAGTTGGTTGATCGCCATGGAGTCGGCTCGATCCTTTACCGGCTCATTCAGCGTCCAAACGTTGTTCTCGCCTTTTCGGAGCTCGATCTTGGTCTCAGCGTTCTTGATCGAGATTTCCTTCACTTCATCGCGATCCATCTGCACCACGCGGCCGGCGCGTTCGCGGGCCTCTTGCGTGGTCGGCTGGTGCTTCTCGTAAAGGGCGATGAAGGCAAAGATCACTGCTGCGAGGAGCAGGAGAATGAGCGTATTTTTCAGTTTCATGGCTGAGGAAAACGAAGGGTGACTAGCTACGGCGCGACCACCAATTGAGCAGGCCAAACATGCCTGCGATCCCAGGAACGAGGCCCATGACGGTAAGGGCGATGTTGCCGATTTGCTTCTCGGTCAGCACGAGGGTGACGTTCTTTTTTTCCTTGGGCGGGATGCCGATCAGCTCTTCGCGATCGAGCAGCCAGTTCAAGGCGTTGATAGCAAAATCCACCGTGACACCTTCGGATTGGCGATAGCCGTTCACGCCCAGCATTTCCGCATTGCCGGCGACGACGAGACGAGACGTCTCAACCTTGACGCGTGGGTCTTCCACTCCGCCACGCTCCGCCGCCGCCGCGATCGTTAAGGGGCCCATGCGGTCTTTCTTGGGATCGAAGAACGGTGTGCGATCCTCACTGGTCGCGTAATCAGTTTCTCCCCAATATCCTTCGCTAGATTGGAGTAACGGAATCAAGCGGATGCGGTCGGTCTTCTCTTTCACCTGATCGAGCATGAGCGACTGCGTCGCGCCGAGCAGTTGCTTGCTCAAACCAGCAAGATCCTTGGTGATCTTCGTGCCGCTCTCCATTACCTCAAAGCCAGCGTTTGAGATCACTCCGCTCTTCAGCTCCGGTGAGCCCCCTCCGCCCATTGCAAGAAAGGTTCCAGTTCTAAGCACGCGATCGTCCTGGGGCGCGATGCCACGCTCGGCCAGCCACGCCGCGAGGCGGGGAGTGCGTCCGTAGGGATTTAGCAGGACAAGCAAACGGCCGTTCTTTTGCCAGAAATCGGTGAGCAGCTTGATCTCCAACTCGGACAGGTCGTACTTAGGTCCGTTGATGATCACCGTTCTCGCTCCTTCCGGGATGCTGCTGACGTTGAGCAGATTCAACGAGTCAGCCTCGATATTCTGCCGCTTGAGGCTCTCCACGAACAGCTTCAGATCCGGGCTCTTCAAGTCTAGTTCGCCATGACCCGCGAGAAGATAGACTTTGTTAGGCTTTCCATCCTTCAGTTCGAGCAATGCGCTGGTCATTGCCTGTTCACCCTTGAATGCTTTCAGCTTCGGCTGGGATTGCCCCATCATCATGGACATCTGGTCGGGCATCTCGAATTCAGCCATGTCGGCCGCATTTACAAACTTGTTCCTGCCTTCGTAATCAAGGATGACGATATTTTCGTTCGCTCCAAACTTATATTGAGTCTGCAGATCCTGGGCGCGGGTGAGATTGCGATATGGGTCCACCACTTCCAT
>DASVRY010000526.1:0-2366 GCA_036388395.1 Chthoniobacteraceae bacterium | reverse complement strand
AATGAAGGACAAAGAGATCTCGATGCTCTCAGCCGTCGCGCGTTCGGCCGCCCAGAAGAACGGCCACAACCCTGAGCTGGCCGAGGCTTTTATCCGGAAGGAGAAAGAGGTGAAGATCGGTGAAACAGTGGTCGATGCCGGCGACTCGCTGCTCACCTTGAGTGCAGAGGAAGCAGCACGAGGCTACGACGGGCGGCCGCTCCTCGCTGTGCAGGTCACTCCCTCCCTTGAGGATCTCGCCAGGCACGCAGGACTCACCGGCACGATTACGCGGATCCAGCCAAGCGGGTTCGAGCGGGTCGCCTTCTGGATTACCACGCTCGCGCCCTTGTTCCTGCTCGGCGGCATTCTCGGGGGCTACATCGAGTTCAAGACACCAGGTTTTGGTGTGCCCGGTATTCTCTCGATCATCTGCTTCGGGATCTTCTTCACGGGCCACTTTCTCGCCGGGCTTTCGGGCTGGGAAACGGCGTTCTTCTTTGGCCTCGGTATCGCGCTTTTGCTTGCCGAACTGCTGCTTTTCCCAGGGATGATCCTCCCCGGAACGGCCGGTGCGGTGCTCGTCGTCGGCTCTCTGATCTACGCAATGGTCGACCGCTACCCGAGCCAGCCGGTCGTGCCAGATTCGGCAATGCTCGTGCGGCCTTTGGCAAATCTAGTCATCGCAATCGGGCTGACGGTTGTGGCGGGGCTTGTGCTGGCCCGTTATCTCCCTCGCACGGCCTTTTACAACAGAATCGTCCTTGGGGCAGCCATCCCTTCCGGTCCAGCGGTCACCGCACCTATTTCATTGCTCCAGATTGCCCTCGGCGAGACCGGCACGGCACGCACAGTCCTGCGGCCGAGCGGAAAAGCAGACTTCGGCGGGCGTCTTTACGATGTCGTCTCTGAAGGAGGCATGATCGACGCCGGCGAACCGGTGCGCGTGCGGCACATTGAAGGCCTGAAGGTCGTGGTTGAGCAGGCCTAAGGCAGCACCCCGCCGTTGCCTAGCCGCCGGCGACGATCCGGATGATTTCCAGCTGATCACCTTCAGTGATCACGCGCGCGGTCCACTCGTCGCGCCGAAGTGCGACGCCGTTGTGCTCGACCAAAGTCGCCTGAGGCGGGAGGCCCAGCACTTCGATCAGTGCGGCGATGTCGGCCGCGCCTCGCGTCTCACGCGGCTCGCCGTTGATCGTTACGTTCATCCGGCGAGAATTGCGTGATCCCAGTCTTTCCACACCGGATCGAAACCGCGGGTGCGCAGGAGCTCCGCGATCTCTGCCGGCGAGCGGTCGTCGGCGATGGAGAATTGCTCCGTCGCCCCAGCGTTCTCGAGAGACTCGTCCGGTGCGACTTGCTTGCCGCGGACGGTGAGGTGGAGGTCGTCGCGCCCCTGCCCGGTGTAGCCGCCTGGCTCGGTGTGGCTGCCCGCGCTCATCATGGTGATGCCGAGCGGCAGAAGCGCGTCGCGCAAAGGGCCAGGCTCACGCGTGCTGAGAACAATGCCCACATGTGGAAAGCACAGCCGAAGCGCGCAGACGAGCTGCACGAACTCCCGATCCTCAAGATGGAAGCGCGGCTGAAACTCGCCCGCGCAAGGCCGCAGTCGTGGCAGGCTCACGGTGAATTGCGCCTTCCAGCACTGCCGGAGCAGATGATCCAGATGAGCGGCGAGGGCGAGGGCTTCTGTTCGCCAGTCACAGAGACCGAAAAGTGCGCCGATGCCAATCCGCCTGAAGCCCGCTGCGTATGCGCGCTCCGGGCAGGCAAGTCGCCAATCGTAATCCTTTTTTGGCCCAGCAGTGTGCAACTCCGCGTAGGCTGAGCGGTCGTACGTTTCCTGGTAGACGATCAGCCCTTCCGCGCCTGCGGTGACGAGTGGCGCGTAGTCTTCCACTTCCATGGGAGCGACTTCGAGAGCGATGCTCGGGATCTCCGGGACCAAGGCGCGGACGCAACGCTCGAGATAACCGCTGGAGACGAATTTTGGATGTTCGCCAGCGACGAGCAGGAGATTGCGAAAGCCTTCCTGCGCGAGATGCCGCGCCTCTTTGAGCACCGACTCAATATCCAGCGTCACGCGGAGGATGGCGTTCTCCCGGGAGAAGCCGCAATAGGTGCAGGAATTGATGCACTCGTTTGAAAGATACAGCGGCGCGAAAAGCCGGATCGCTTTCCCGAAGTTGCGCCGCGTGAGAGTCTGCGACTCGCGCGCCATTGCCTCGAGCTGCTCATCGCTCTTCGGCTCGAGCAGGCTGGCGAGCCGGCGGAGCAGGGGAGAAGTGGATGGGGTAGCGAGCGGCGTGGTCACAGGCGGGCGGGAATATTAGAGCTGACGCGCGCCTTGTAAATAGGCCACGGTGCGGCTTCCGCGATGACTG
>DASVRY010000525.1:0-1609 GCA_036388395.1 Chthoniobacteraceae bacterium | reverse complement strand
CGATATGGCCACGGGTTTCCACCACTTCCAACCACCGCATGTTGCGGATTGTCTGGGCGGCTCGCGCGAGCGCGTTGTTCACCGCGTCCTCAATGGAAACAGGGGAGGAGCCGACGAGTTCGATCTTTTTATAAATATGGTCGCTCATGAGGAAGTGGGTGTGTGGTGGAATCGCATTTCCGGAAAGGAACGAGTGCCCGCTTTGCAACTTAGCTCCCGCTGCGGTAAATAGGTTTGGCCAAGCTCTCCGTCGCGGCGGAAGATTCCCGCCTGAATATCCGGATGAGAGCTGCACTCGAGCGATACACCCACTGGCTGCACACCCGCTGGCCCGCCGGTGGCGTGGAGAAGTTGCCTATCTCGGGCGATAAGGGATCAACCGCGGTGCCCGGCGTCCGGATTGTGGGCGATCTCACCGGCATCCCGCTGCTGAAATTCTCCTCGCGAAGTGGTGTCGAGGCGGTGCGGGCGATCTTGGCGGAACCAGGCTTCGCGTCCGAGCGCGAGAAAGATTCAGATGTGCTCGATCTCGCCATCATCGGCGCCGGCGTTTCCGGGATTTCTGCGGCCGTCGAGGCACAGCGTGCGGGACTTCAGTTCAAGGTGTTCGAGGCGACACAGGCGTTCTCCACTGTGCAGAACTTTCCCAAAGGAAAGCCGATCTACACTTATCCCACGGAGATGAAGCTCGAGGCCGGGCTCACATTCTCTGCAGAGGTGAAGGAAGACCTCCTGCTCGAGATGGAAGCGCAGCGGACTGCGGCTCAGATTGCGGTGACGCAGGCCCGGATCGTGCAGATTGAGCAGAGGGACGGTGAGTTGATGCTGCACCATGAAGATCAAACGACAAGCCGGGCTCGACGCGTAATCGTCGCGATTGGGCGCAGCGGCAATCATCGCAAGCTCGGCGTGACGGGTGAAGATCTACCGAAGGTTTATAACCGGTTGTTTGATCCGAAGGAGTTCGTCGCGCGGAACGTCCTCGTGGTCGGCGGGGGAGACAGCGCACTCGAAACGGCGATCGCGCTTGCTGCATACGGCGCGCAGGTGACGCTCTCCCATCGGAAAAAGGACTTCGCGCGTGCGAAGCCGGAGAACGTGGAGAAAGTCCTTCGGCTCGCCGCAGACCCGACGGCTGCAGTGCAGGTGGAGAAGCCGGACTCCGAGCGCGTTACGTCCGCGCTTACTACCGATATGCAGCGGAGCACTCCCGCAGGTTCGCTGACGCTTGCGCTGGGGACGGAGGTGTCCAGAATCGAAGAGGATAGGGTGAGTCTAAAAGGCGAGGGCAGCGAGACGACGCTGCCGAACGATGTCGTCTTCACCATGCTTGGACGTGAGGCCCCACTAGATTTCTTCCGACGCTCCGGGATCCCCATTCGTGGTGAATGGAGGACTGCGACATGGCTCAGCTTCCTAAGCTTCTTCGCACTGTGTTGCTTCCTCTATCTATGGAAAGCAGGCACTTCCTTGAATGCAGCTTTCCAGGCGAATCACTGGTTCCCGTTCAACCTAAAAGATTGGTTCGCCAGCATCGGCGGGGCCTTGGCAGATCCGTCGAGTCTCCTCGGCACGCTCGCCGTCTCCGCACAGGAGCCCGGCTTTCACT
>DASVRY010000524.1:0-2667 GCA_036388395.1 Chthoniobacteraceae bacterium | reverse complement strand
CCGCATCGTCGCGTCTTGCTTCATGCTCCCAAGGACGCACTGCCGCTCGACACCAGTCTCACCGGTGATCGGCTGGCCGCACATCTCGAGCATCGTCTCGAACATCTGCAGTGCGAGTTCGCCGAGCATTAGCGATCGGTGCTGCGAGGGTTGCGGCCGCGGAATCTCTTCGGCAACCAGGCGCGGTGTTCCAATGCCGACGGCGCGCGGAGCGGCGCGGGCGGGAGATCCACCGGAGGCACAGGCCAGTGAAACAGCACGGAGGCGATGATCGCGATCATGCGAAGGAGACGCGGGCGGAACTCGGCACCTTGAGCAACTCGACCAGGGCCAACGCCTGGTCCCGATCGGCGATCGCCTTCAGCGTGTTGAGCTCGAAGCCTTTCGCCGGTGCCAGGCGAAAGAGTTCATCGAGCTGATCGCCCGCGAGCTCCTTCACCTGCTCGAAGTGTTCCGGATCCACACTGCGCGCGATCGTATCGGCAATGTGCGTCACAATAGCGCGCTCGCCAGCCTCGCCTTTGAATTCCGCGTCTTTCGTTCCTGCAGCTTCCCGGAGCTGCTCCTTGATAACCTTCAGACGCTCGAGCTTCGGCTTTAACCGAGCCTCGAGTCTTGCGAGCTTAGCCGCCTCGGTGATGAGGGCGGCGGGAATGACGATCTTAACTTTCTTTGCGGCCATGAGAGTGGTGTCCAGGCGTCTGGACTTGAAATGGAGAGGGCCGGTCTGACCTAAGTGAGACCGGCCCTTGCTCGTTTGCTTTGTGTGATGCCCGGTGCTCGGCTAGGCCGGCGACCGCGGGCTGTTTTTAGGAAGTCGGTGGCTGGCGGCGCAGGCCACGGGGAGCCCGTGGAGCCCGTGGAGTCGGCGGCGCCGGTGGAACTGGTGGCGGGGGTGGCAGCTTCGGATCGATGGGCTCCGGCACGACGCCGAAGCGAACCCGCTTCGAGATGCCAGCGTCGGAGATCCAGAGCTGCATTTCTGCAATGGTCTCGTGGCACTTGCCACCGGAGCTTGCGCGCTTGAAGTGCCGCATCTGCTCATCGATGGAGATCTCCGGGCCCACAGCCACGGCGAACTTCTGTTCACCGTGACTGCGAACCAATGTAAGAGCGGAACGCATCAGATTAAACTGGGCGGGTGATCCGCTTGAGCTGCGCGGTGTCGCCCTTCTTGTAGCCGTAGTTCACCTCGACAATGCGGCGCGCCTTGTCGCTATCCGGGTTGCCCCAGGAGCGATACTCGAGAGTTAGGCCGCTGTCTTCGTCGACGTATTTGCGGTAGTCGCTCATGTTCTCGCGGACCTCCTCGGCGGGCTCGATCGGAGAGAACGCGCAGAGGATGGCGTATGGGAGCATCGCGGCACCGACGAGGCGTTCGCCGTTCTCAGGCATGCCGGGGTGATCGAACACATCAAACCCGGAGACGCGCCCGACAGAGCCTTCGCGCAGCGCACTGTCTGTGCCGCTGGTGCTGACGTTCATCAGGTCGCCCACGAGCGCACCTTCAAAAGCGCTCTCGAGGAGCAGTGCGCGGCCGGCCTGTGGCCAGTGCGCCTGGTTGAGCGCGGTGCGGAGAGTATTTACATCCTGCCGATCGAAGGCAGACGATGCGCTCTCGAGGATGGAGGCGCCATAGTCCGCCAAGGTGACGACGGAAAAGATGTCCGTGAGGATGTCTTCAGCCAGCTTCTCAACCTTGAGACCCATAACCCGATTCAGATCGAGCACGCTATTGCGGCGCAGTTCCTTCGAGGTGAATTCGAGCGGCTGGTACTTGCGCTTGTTCACCGCGACATCCTTGAAGCTGTTTCCTGCGTCGGCGTTCGTGAAGTCGTAGGTGCCGGCGAAGTCCTTGGAGGCGAGAGTATCGAGGCTATAGAACGGCACCTTAACGGTGTCGGTCTCGGTGAGCTCCACGTCGCGGAAGACGGTGGAGAGAGCGAGCACTGGTGACAACCGGCGCTTCAATGCGCGCATGGCGTCGCGCATGATCTTGTCGAGCTTCAGGCCAGCGGCTGGATTGAGCGCGCCAAGCTGCGGCGTGATCGACAGCGCCTGCGCTGCAGCATTGGCCACGAAGTAGGCACCAACCAGGGCGCCACCGATGCCAAAGTACGGGGTGAGTTGCACACCCGCGGCGACAGCCACGAGTGCGAGAATAGTGAGAGTCGCGATTGCGGAGAGGTATTTCATTTAGAGTTTTTTCTGCGTGGTGCGGTAGAGGCTCAGCGGGGGTGTCAATTTCAGCCCTTGCGGCCGAGCTGGTCGCAGTAGGCGAGGAGGTCTTTTTCGTTCTTGGCCCAGAACTGAGCGGCTTCGCGGCCGTCGAGCTTGGCGTAGGCCTCGTAGGTCGCCTTCAGGTCTTTGCCGCCCTGAACTGCGTCCGCTGCTTTCTCGACAGCCTGCACGCCATTCGCCGCGGCGACTTCCGCAGCACGCTGTTGCGTGGTCTGCGCGCCATTCGTGAGCTTGGTGACTTCTGCCTGCGCCGTAGCCAGGTCGGCACTGAGCTGAGCGATCTTGTCGTTCGCCGCCTTCAGATCCGTGGCCGCAGTGGCGGTGCCAGCAGTGGCCGTCTGGAGATCCGAGTCGGATTTGTCGGCTCGAGCTTTCTCCTGCTGGAGATCGGTCTCGAGAGCTTTGATTTTGTCGCGAGCTTCGGTG
>DASVRY010000523.1:0-1862 GCA_036388395.1 Chthoniobacteraceae bacterium | reverse complement strand
GAAGGGCAAAAACGCATCGCCGACAACGTGTGGCCGGTGCTCGAGACCGTCTTACGCGAACGGGCGGGGCAGGGAAGCTGAACTTCTGGCACTTGTAAGGGACAGGGCCGGCTCGGAAGAGGGAGCCGAATTCCTCGTGATGAGCGCACCTGACCAAGCCGATAGCGTCTGTGAAGAGATCTCCGGAGAACTGCGGGAAATCAGCGGCTGGCTCGCTGCCGGAAAGCTGGACCCCGAGCAGTTTCGCCTCGCGGTCCTCGCTCTGGAGTCAACGAAGGTGATGCGCTTCGGAATGAAGCTGACTGGATCGCAAACGCCGGACGGTTTAACGCGCTTTTCGCTGAAGTTCGCCGACACCGGCGAACAGTGCGCGATGCTCGACTTCAATCCGGCGACGGGCGAACTCTCGCGCCAGCAGCTTTGCAGCTGACGGGGTTCGTCAAGACGTCCCTCTAACTCTCAGCTCCTCAGCTCTCAACTCCCGATCAGAGGTGGAGCTCAGGATACTCCCAATCGATCCAAGTGCTCTCGCAACCGGGAGTAGGGCAGTGAAAGTGGATCGTGCCGAGATCGTCTTCCGTGAGGCGAATATCGTGACCTAGGAAGAGGTGCTCGCACTTCGCGCAAACGCGCATCTCTCCCAGTGACCACCATTGCTTATACGGATCGCTCCGCTGAAAGAGCTTGAGCTTGCGACCCTCGGTCTGCGGGAGGAACGACATGGGCCACGATAAACCGGCAATGCTCCGAGACAAGAGCATGAGCTCTCCTGAAGGCGTGTTCTATCTCCGTTCGTGGCCAGTCGCGCGCCTTGCCAAGGTGAAGTCGCCGCACTACGCTGCGCGCCCCTTTCATGAGCACGAAGACGACGACCCGCATCCAGGAGAAAAAATCCACCGCCAAACCCGCGGGCACATCGCTGCACCGCAAGCACTCGGCGCTGGTCGTCGACGGGTATGAACGCGCCGCGAGCCGCGCCATGCTTCATGCGGTCGGCTTTGCGCGCGAAGATTTCAAAAAATCGCAGATCGGTGTCTGCTCCACCTGGAGCATGGTGACCCCGTGCAACATGCACATCGATCAGCTCGCACGGCAGGCGGAGGCCGGCGTGAATAGCGTTGGCGGCAAAGCGCTGATCTTCGGGACGATCACGATCTCCGACGGGATCTCGATGGGCACCGAGGGGATGAAATACTCGCTCGTCTCGCGCGAGGTGATCGCGGATTCGATCGAGACGGTGATGGGCTGTGAAGGGTTTGATGGTCTCGTGGCGATCGGTGGTTGCGACAAGAACATGCCCGGCTGCCTCATCGCCATGGCGCGGTTAAATCGCCCAAGCGTGTTTGTTTATGGCGGAACGATTTTGCCCGGCTGCATCACGGGTATTTTAGCCGACAAGCGCCTCCGCAAGGAGCGGCGCGATCAGTTTGCAAATCGCAATCTTGATATCGTGAGCTGCTTTGAAGCAGTCGGCCAGCACGCCAACGGCCAGATCGATGATCGCGAATTAGCGCTCGTCGAAGAGCAGGCGATTCCCGGGGCCGGCTCGTGCGGCGGCATGTATACCGCGAACACGATGGCGAGCGCGATCGAAGCGCTCGGCATGTCGCTCCCAAACAGCTCCGCGCAAAACGCCACCTCGCCGGCGAAAGCCGCGGATGCCCGCGCCGCTGGCGCGGCAGTGCTGGAGTTGGTGAAGCGGGGCATTCGTCCGCTCGACATCATGACGCGCGAAGCTTTCGAGAACGCCATCACGGTGGTCATCGCCCTCGGCGGCTCGACGAACGCCGTGCTGCACCTCCTCGGAATGGCGCACGCCGCCAATGTGCCGCTGAAGCTCGATGATTTCACCCGCATCGGAA
>DASVRY010000522.1:0-2868 GCA_036388395.1 Chthoniobacteraceae bacterium | reverse complement strand
CGCCGCCGCACTGGCTCTGCTCATCGCAGGGCTGGGACTTGCGGCTGCGCTGGTTTACAGCCATCAACTCGAGGGGCGGTATATCCACGCGCTTGCGCCGGAGCTTTCCGAGGAAAAGTTGCACGGCATGGCTCTTCAGCGGGAAGCATTTGCGCAGCCGGATCTCCTCGTGCTCTACGGCAGCTCGGAGCTGGTGCAGGATCTGCCATCAAACGCCACCCACTTCTTCGCAGATTACCCAACAGGCTTTCGGGTCTTTCCGGTGGGTAAGCAGGGCACGACTTCGCTTTCCGTGCTGCAGAAGATTGCCTCGATGGGCGACGACGTGCGCGGCCGGAAGCTCGCCTACTCGATCTCGCCGGGCTTCTTCCTCACGGACGCAATCGACCCAAAGTATTACGCTGGGAATTTCTCCGCTCTTCAGGCTGGCGAGGTGCTTTTTGGCAGCGGGTTGAGTCGTGAATTGCGACGCGATATCGCCGACCGCATGCTCGATTTTCCCGACACGCTTTCGGATCACTGGCTGCTCGGCACCGCCGCCGAGCGCCTGGTGGGCGACACAGCTTTGGACCGCGTGCTGTATGCTGCGGTCTTGCCGCTGGGCAAGCTGCAGAACTTGATCGGGCGTGCGCAGGATCATCTGGGCACTGCTACGCATATCCTCGAAGAGGACGAAAAGCTCAACCCCGCGCCGCGCCGTGGGCTGCGCGCGCTTAATTGGAGCGAGCTCTTCCGACGCGGCGCACAGCTCGCGAACAACGCTCAGATCCAGGCGAAAAGGAATCACGTTGCCGCGCGTCGCATTCCCAAGGCCTCCCGTGATCGCGCGCTCATGGCGACCATCGGTCGCGCCCGCGAATGGCAGGATCTGGAGCTGCTCATGCGCACGCTTACTGAGCTCGAGGCAAAGCCGCTCCTGCTCACAATGCCCATTGAAGATATCCGCCTCGAAGCACTTGGTGCCTCCTCCGCCTCCCGTAATCTGTTGCTCACCCGCCTCGATGCACTCGCGGACGAATACAGCTTTCCCCTTGTGGACTTCCGCGAACACCAGCGCGACGTGACCTTCCTCGTCGACTTTTCCGATCACCTCAGTGGCAAGGGGTGGATCCACTACAACAAGGCGCTCGATGACTTCTTCCACGGCCGTTTGCGCCGGCTCTAATCCCCCTTCTCCTATGGCCGCAGCTACCCCAGATAAGATCCTCGATGTGCTCGCCAGCGTCGCCGAAACCGACGAGGTGCGCACAAATCCTGACCTCGCCCTCTACGATTTGCAGGTCCTCGATTCGATGAAGACGGTCGAGCTGATCGTTGCCTTTGGTAATGAGCTCGGCGTGGAAATCTCGCCAGCGGAGTTCGAGCGGGAAGCCTGGGCGACTCCCGCAAAGGTAGTGGCGGATTTGCAGAAGCGGCTCGGCGAGTCATGACCTTTGCTCCGTGGCTGCGGCGCTGGCCGCGCCTCCGCTTCGCTGTTCTCGTGCTCTACTATCTGGCCGTGATCGCGGGCCTCATTCTACTTTATGGACGGGGCGACTTCTCGACGCCGCCCTTTGTCTATCAGGAATTCTGAGCCGTGGATCTGCTCGACGAAATCGATCGCTGGGGCGAGGTCGCGCCGGAGCACCCAGCGCACATCAGCGGCGACCGAGTGCTGACCTTTGGCGAACTGCGTCAGCGTTCCGACGCGCTGGCCGCCTCGCTCTGCGCGAGCGATGGCGTCTCCCGCGCGCCCGTTGCCGTCCTCGGGCACAAAGAGCCTGAGATGCTGATCGCCTTCCTCGGCGCAGTAAAAGCCGGCCGGCCCTATGTGCCGATCGACATCTCCATTCCGCCGCAACGCGCCCAGCGAATCGTGGAGACATCCGGCGCGACACTCACCCTCACTCCGGAGCGCGTCGCCGAGCTGAGTTCGCAGGCTGTGGGAACCTTCACCCGCCGACCGCTGGCGAGCACCGATCCGTTCTATATTCTCTTCACCTCGGGAAGCACTGGTGAGCCAAAAGGCGTGATCATCACGCTGGGGAATCTCACTGCTTTTCTCGCGTGGATGAGCGGCGAGCAACGCTTCGTCGAGCGAGGCGAAGTGTTCCTTAATCAAGCCCCCTTCTCCTTCGACTTGTCGGTGATGGACCTTTATCTAAGCCTCACTACGGGCGGCACGCTGTTCAGCATCGGCAAGGAGCACGTGGCAAATCTCAAGGAGCTCTTCCAGGCGCTCGCCTCGTCCGACGTCACCACGTGGGTTTCCACGCCGTCGTTTGCGCAGATGTGTCTGATTGAGCGCAGCTTCGCCACGGCCACGTTGCCGAGACTGAAGCGGTTCCTCTTCTGCGGCGAAACCCTCGCGCCCGAAACCGCCGCGCAATTGCTCGAGCGCTTCCCGGATGCAGAAGTCTGGAATACCTACGGCCCGACTGAAGCAACCGTCGCAACAACGTCCGTCCGGATCGACCGCTCGGTGATCGATGCCTGGTCTCCGCTGCCCATCGGGCGAGCGATGCCGGGCACGCAGGTCGTCATTCTCGATTCAGAACAACGCCCCGTGCCCGAAGGCGAGCGCGGTGAGATCGTGATTGCCGGGCCGAACGTCAGCCCCGGCTATTTGCGTCGTCCGGATCTGACCAAGCGCGCCTTTTTCCCACTCGAGGGCATGCCTGCTTACCGCACGGGAGACTGGGGCCGGCGGCGCGGAGATCTCCTCTTTTGCGAAGGTCGAATGGACGGGCAGGTAAAGGTGAATGGCTACCGAATCGAGCTCGGCGACCTCGAAGCAAACCTCCGCGCGCTGCCTGAAATCGCCGATGCGGTCGTGCTCCCGGTCGTGAAAAATGGGCGCATGGATTCGCTCACCGCCTTCGTGGTGCT
>DASVRY010000521.1:0-2027 GCA_036388395.1 Chthoniobacteraceae bacterium | reverse complement strand
CCCGGTGACGGTCGCCTTTGGACAGCCAATCCCCGGCGAGGAAGCGGATATCGCGGTGGTGCGGCAGCGGTTTCTGGAGCTGGGTGAGTTCTGTTACCAACTACGCGAACCGCTGAAGGGGCATCTCGGCCGGCAGTGTCTTTATGGGCTGAAGCGGCGGCAATTCGACACCGCGGTGATCGACGGAATGGATCACAGCAAGCTTTCGCGCGGCTCGCTGCTGGCCGCCGGGATCGCGCTCAGCCGCTGGATCACGCGCGAGTGTCCGCGGCACCGGGTGGCCATTGTCCTGCCTCCGGGGAAAGCTGGATTCCTCACCAATCTCGCTGTGCTCCTCGCGGATAAAGTGCCGGTGAACTTGAACTTCACCGCCGGCCGCTCCGCGATCGAATCCGCGACCGAAGTCGCGGAGCTGCGTCACTGCATCACCGCGCACGCCTTTGTGAAAAGGCTCGGTGATTTCCCCTGGCCGGAGCAGACGACGCATCTTGAGGACCTGCTCCCGGGGCTCAAGCACGAGATCATCCTATGGCGCATCGCGGTGCTCCTGCTGCCGGGGCGACTGCTCGCGGCGTTGATCGACCTGCCGAAGACCGGCGATCGTGAGGAGGCGTTTCTGCTTTTCACAAGCGGCAGCTCCGGCGCGCCGAAGGGCGTGGCGCTGACTCACCGAAATCTCCTCGCGAACGTCGCCCAATTTGCCCTGATGCTGAACCTCGACCGGCGCGATGCCGTGCTCGGGTGCCTGCCCTTTTTTCACAGCTTCGGGGCGACGGTGACAGTGCTCTTTCCGCTGCTGGAAGGGATCAAGCTGATCACCTACCCAAGCCCTCTCGAGGTGGCGAAGACGGCGGCGTTGATCGAACGCTACAAAGTCACGCTGCTCGTCACGACGCCGACATTCCTCCGCGGCTACATGCGCAAGGCCGAGCCACACCAGCTTTCGAGCCTGAAGCTCCTTGTCACCGGTGCGGAAAAGCTCACCCCCGATCTGCAAAAAGCGTTCGAGGAGCAATTCGGCCTCAAAGTGCTGCAAGGCTACGGCTTGACCGAAACCTCGCCCTTTGCTGGCGTGAATCTCCCCGAGCCGCGAGGCAAGGGTGACGGGAAGTTGTCCGTCCAACCGAGTAGCCGGGATGGCTCCATCGGCAAGCTCGGCCCGGGCATCGCCGCGCAGATTCGCGATCCCGCGACTGGCGCGCTCCTGTCACTCCACGAGACGGGGATGCTCTGGTTGAAAGGGCCAAATGTTTTCGAAGGCTATCTGCACGACCCGGTCCGCACGGCCGAGGTGCTGCAGGATGGTTGGTTCAAGACAGGCGATCTCGGGCGGTTCGATGAAGATGGCTTCCTTTACATCGAAGGCCGGCTCGCACGCTTTTCCAAGATCGCTGGTGAAATGGTTCCGCACGAGACGGTGGAGAGCCAGATCGTGGAAGCGCTTGGCCTTGCCGGCGAAAGCGAACGCACTTGTGCGATTGTCGGCGTGCCGGACGAGGCGAAAGGCGAGGCACTGGTGCTGCTGACCACGCGCGACCTCGATTCCGCCGAGCTCCGCAAGAAGCTGCAGGAGGCCGGCCTGCCAAACCTGTGGATTCCGCGCACGATCAAACGCATCGAGAAAATCCCCGTGCTCGCCTCCGGCAAGCTGGACCTGCAGGGGTGCAAGCAAGCGGTAGATTGACAACAGCGGCGATGGACATGATCCTGTCCATGTGAACGCCGTCAGCTACACCGCAGCTCGGGAGAATCTCGCCTCGATGATGGACAAAGTGTGCGCTGATCACGATGCGCTGATCATCACTCGGAAGCGCGATCAATCGGTCGTCATGCTGTCGCTCGAGGATTACGAGTCACTGGAGGAAACAGCGCATTTGCTGCGGAGTCCGGCAAATGCGCGGCGACTGCTCCAGTCGATCCACACCCTGGAGAGCGGCAAGGGTGTGGTTCGCGAGCTCGATTTGGAGGCGTGAACCTCATCTTCTCCCCTGAAGCATGGGAGGATTACACCTATTGGCAGGCGCACG
>DASVRY010000520.1:0-3603 GCA_036388395.1 Chthoniobacteraceae bacterium | reverse complement strand
TGCCGTATACACCGTATTCTCGTCCGCCGAGAGAGTGCCCCGATAGTAGAGATGCTCGTAGCTCCAGGCGGTGTAAGCACCATTCGTCACCTTCGCCTTGTCGGCAGCGCTCAGATCCCCGGTCGAGGGAACAATGCTCACTCCATTATAGCCCAGCACCTTAGCGCCAGTGGCGCGCGCTGCGTCACCTGTACCAACCCACGAAACCAAGGTAACCGGCAAACCTGAGCTAATTACCGTCCCTGCTTCGTCCTTGATCGTCGTGTTTGTGCTCGTCTTTGAGAACTCAGCTCGGAGCGTGCTGCCGGAGAAGTAGCCGCCGTTTCCAGCCACGTCATTGCCCCACAGAAGCGAGCGGTTGGTTCCATCCCCCGCTGGCCAAAGCGTCACCTCGGAAATGGTCGTCGTGGTGCTGCCGGTGACCTTGAACTGGTTAACTGGCCGCGCGACGCCGTATCCTGTTTCCGCTAGATAGATGGCGCGGGTACCCGAGCCGTCATTGCGACCAGTCGCGAGAACGAGCTGAGTATCAGTGGCGGCACCCGTAAACAACGACAGCGGTTGGAAGCCGCGGGCAAACAGCGCCTTGAACTGCTGAGCGGTGACGTTCGTCAAGGCCGCAGGAGCGCCTGCATTGGCGAGCATCGTGAAGGTCACGACTCCGGCTCGCGCATCTGCAGGGTTCAACGCTGGTGAGGTGAATGGCGTCGAGGTCTGGTAGGCGTCCGAGAAGGTGAACTTCGGCGACAGCGTCGTAGCGGGTTGCGTGGAGTTATTATTCAGAGCGCTCTCGCCATTTGCTGCAGGGAGAACGGCAGGATCGAGAACCGGCACAGGAGTGTTCGTGACCACGTCGCGAATGCCTTCCGTCGAACCGCTCCAGGAAGTGCGGATTGTCGTCGTTCCGCTGACGCCCTGCAAAGTGCCGCGGAAAATCGCGTAGTTTGCATTGTTCAGGTTCCCCGCGGTTGCGGAGTGTGAATAACGAACGTTGGCCGCGCCACCCATGGCCGCGAGAATCGAGGCATTCGAGGCGGAGCGAAACGCCGTTGCTCCGGTGATGATGACTTCCACATCCGCGCGAACGGTGGTGGTGAGGACGGCTGCCAGAATGGCACCGGTGAGGATTTTTTTCAGGTTCATTTAGATAGTTACTTATGAGTTTAGAGTTTTAGGTGGATGAAACTACGCTGCGGACTTTACGCGCCGGCGGGTGAAGCCAAGCAGACCAGCGGCACTGGCGAGCAAAGCAATTGAAGTGGGTTCAGGAATGGCCAGGTAGGAGATCGCTCCCACCTGATCGATAGTGAAGGTGCCGAGGTACTGGCCCACTCGATTCTCGGCCCCTGCGCCATACTGGCTGGCGACATTGTTCCGCGCTTGAATGCGGAAGAGATCAAGCGCCGCCTCGACGCTTCCTGCTGCGCCCATGACGCCAAAGGTGCCGGTCCCGAACGCCTGCTCAATGCTGCCCTGAATCGCGCCGAACGCGGAAGAGTTGGCAGAGTTGAACTCCTCCCAGGTATTGGCTGTGGTGGTAGGAACCACCGCAGTCCGCGTCGTGTATTGCGTCTCCAGCACCTGCTGAAGTCCGACCATGTTGTTTGACGCCGTCGACATGGACGTGTCGGTATTCACTGCTGGCCGCGTGGAGTTCTGCGCACCGATGGCCCCTAGGCCTTCTCTGGAACGGCTGACGTAAAGGGTCCGGGCTGGATCGCCATTCTGCAGGGCCGTCGAGAGCGAGGAATTGCTCCACACGCCGACAATGCCGAAACGTAGATCGGAGCGCTCGAACCAGTTGTTCCCGAAGGTCGTGGTCAGAGTTGACCCGATATTGGTGAGACTGATTGAATTCGTCTGTGCATCGCGGAATGCAGCCGAATTGCCGAGGACAGTTAGAACGGTTTGATCAGATCCCGTCCCGCCGAGAGCCTGAAAGCCCATGATTAGATCGCCGGGAGCGAAATTCGCATTCTGCGCGAAGGCCGGAGCCGCTGCGCAGGCGCTGATGGCGGCTGCGAGGAGCGCCAGGGATTTTGAACGGTTATTCATAGTGGTGAGTTGCTGAGAGGTCGTTGGACCGGAGGCGTCATTGGGTGTGTGGTTGCAATTGGAGCGGGCGCAGTGACGAAGGTGTCGCCAACGCGCTTCTCCCGAGCTGCGGCAATCTGCAGGCGCAATAAGGCGAAACTGCGAACGCGGTGTGACGATCGTGTGAACTCGCGCGGTTACCGCTCCTCGAGCCGGTAGCCGAAGCCGCGGACGGTGCGGATCTGGCCGCCAGTCGAGCCGAGTTTTTCGCGGAGTCGCCGGAGGTGCGTATCGACGGTGCGCGCCTCGATGGCGCGTTCCGTGCCCCACACGGTATCCAGCAGGCTGCTCCGGGTGAGGACGCGGCCGCGATTCGTCATCAGCGCACGCAGGAGCTTGAACTCGGAGGCGGTGAGATCGACTTCACGCCCGTCGCTGTGGATGCGGTGCTCCTCTTCATTTAAGGCAATCCCGCCGATCTGCAGCGCTGCCGTGGTCGGAACGGCGCGGCTTTGCTGCCGGGTGAGAATGCCCTCGATGCGCAGGATCAGTTCACGCGGGCTGAAGGGCTTTGGCAGGTAATCGTCCGCACCCATCTCAAGGCCCACGATGCGGTCGGTCTCCTCGGCACGGGCGCTGAGCAGCACGACACCGATGGTCGCGGTGTGCGGGCTTCCCTTGATCGCCCGACACACCTCCAGACCCGTCATCTCGGGCATCATCACGTCGAGGACGGTGAGGCGCGGGGCTTCCGCGCGGATGGTCCTCAAGGCCTCGGCTCCATCACACGCCTGGAGCACTTCAAATCCCGCAGCGCGCAGGCGCAGCGTGATCATCTGCAGCAGATCGGCGTCGTCATCAGCGACCAGGATGCGGCGCTTCACGAGAGAAGGAGACCGGTCCGTGAGAGCGCCACGTTTGGCTCTACCGCGGCAACTCCGCGCGGGTAGGAATCGACAGGAGGAACATTGCGCATTGGAAGGATCAACTCACTGCCGACCTTGCGCGCCCTTTACGGCGCGCGAATGACACGTGGGTGACATTTCTGCAACAACCGCAGCCGCAAGCGCATCGAACCCCTGGTCGGCGCCAGGGTCATTCGGGCCTTCTAGACGGGTAAATCGCGGAAGAAACCGTCGCGCGGCAGCAGCTCTGTCTTTCCGCTCGCCACGTCGCGGAACGGATGTTTATGCAAAGCGTAAGCCCATGATAGCACCGGACAAACAGCTCGAACTACTCCGACGAGGAGCGGCGAAAATCATCTCGGAAGCCGAGTTGCTGGCCAAACTGAAGCTCGGCCGCCCGCTCAATGTAAAGCTGGGCGTCGACCCGACGGCGCCGGATATTCACCTCGGCTTTACCGTCGCGCTCCAAAAGCTCCGGCAGTTTCAAGACCTTGGCCACCAGGCGATCCTCATCATTGGGGACTTCACCGCGATGATCGGCGATCCATCAGGAAGATCGAAAGCGCGTCCGCAGCTTTCGCACGATCAGGTGATGGCGAATGCGAAGAGCTTTCAGGAACAGGCTTACAAGATCCTTGATCCGGAGCGCACGCGAACGGTCTTC
>DASVRY010000519.1:0-2130 GCA_036388395.1 Chthoniobacteraceae bacterium | reverse complement strand
AAAGACGAAAGCCTCGCTGGGGAAGAACGGAGCGCACGGGGAAAGACCGAAACGCTGGCTGGGGAAAAGACATGGGGAAGACTGGCGACTGAAACGTGGCACCGGGAGCAACGCTCGAATTCGAGAAACTGGAGCAAAGGCGTCGTTCCCGGAAAAGATGCGAAAAGTCGCCGAACGACCCCAAGCTCAGCGACTGCGGAGCGCGGCGCGCTGGCTGCGGAAAGGCGGCGGGGGCAGGATGGGCGCAGGCGGCGGGATGGTCCGCAGCAGCCAGCGTGACGCGCGGAGCAGTTCGCTGCAGCGCATGGTTCGGCGACGGTTGGAGTTGGCTAAAGCCCACGGCGACTAAAGCGATGAAGGCTGCTAGAACCAGCAGTCCCGCGCAATACGCTCGCGAGGGTGTGTCTGTAGCGCGGTCGGAAAGCAGGCACCAAATAGCCCATGTGGAAAGATAGAGGGCCAGCAGCACAAGGCAGCCGATGAGAACCCAATGAGTAATACGACCTGGGAACAGAAGCGTGAAGAAGTAGAGGGCGAACAATATCCAGTTGTTGCGGCGGCGATGCTCGGTGAACCAAGGCCGATCGAACGGGCGGAGTGTCGGTGCGACCCCGGCAACCAAGTGGGAATACCGCTCCGTCAATCTAGCGGTGCCGAGAACTAGAACTACGATGACAAGGGGAGTTCCAACTGCCCAAGCGACGGCTTGAAACCAGCCAGCCGATGCAAATACGGGAATCGAAAACGTCATAGCCACGGGTAGCGCGCTAAGTCGCCGAACGCCCAAAGGTGAGCGACGGAAGTGAGTGGCGCGACGGCTGCGTGGGCGAAGGTGGTGGAGCAGCCGGCGTGACGCGAACGGACGTTCGCTCGACCGACCGGGTTAGGCGTTGCGGGTTTTGATGTGTCGAGCAAGACGCTCTCCTTTTGATTGCGTGCGGTGAGTTGCGATGAACTCCCGAATGCCGCGCAGGTTGGATGGATAGCTCCCAGAACTATAGGAGAAAAAGCGATAGCCCGCCTGCACAAGCAAGGCGACCCGCCGCCATCCGTCCGAGTTGTTCGTTCGCGGCGCACGAAACGCTCGACCCATCATCTCAACTGGTCCGCCGCACTCTGGGCAGACGTGAGGAGGCTCTTGGAACTCACTAGATGGCTGGCGGCCAGAAAGCCGGCGGCTGAGCCAAGCTGCGCGCAGGTGCCGCTTGGTCTGGTAAGCGAGCTTGAACACTTTGCAGCACTGGAAGCACGCGTGCTGCAAGTTGTAGGTGTATTCCTTCGTCTTCATTCACAGTGAGCGCGTAGCGACGCCTAACGACCCCAAGCTCAGCGACTGCGGAGGGCGGCACAGCCTGTGCGGAAAGGCGGCTGGGGGCGAGCGCAGCGAGGCGGTGGGAGCACAGGCTGTGACGCCCGGAGCAGTTCGCTGCAGCGCATGGTTCGGCGATTCGGTCGATTGCGAATCGGTCCCGCGGTCGGCATGGTCAGGCGGATTGTCGTGGCCACTGTTCATCGTAGGACTCTGAATACTCTTCATCGCTCACGAGCTTGCGAACGCCAAATGGCCATACCGACAGCAAAAGTAGTCTGCGTTGCTTCTGTGGGTCGAGGCAATCGAGCTGAACTAAAGTAAACTCTGTCTTGATCCCGGAAGGCTCGAACTCCGGTTGCCATCGGACTCTGCACACGTCCAGGTCGCGACGCCGGCAGAATCTCTGAGCATGTCGCACGCAGATGCGATCTGACGCGCAATGAACGACCCAAAGCAAATAGAGCAGAGCCGGAATGCCGCATATGACGACAACAGCGATTAGCAGCGTTTGCGTCACACGGTATCACGGAGAAGATGAAAGGCTTGGTTCATGGGAGACGTGTAGAATCGCCGAACGAGCTCAAGCTCAGCGACTGCGGAGGGCTGGCATGGCTGCTGCGCGGCGGGCTCTGCGGGAGCAGCAGGCATGACAGACCGGAGCAGTTCGCTGGAGCGCCTGGTTCGGCGTCTTTGGCCCTTGCAAAAGGCCGGTGAAACCACGGGCAACCCAAGCGCTGGAATCAAAGAGCGGCATGGAGCTCAGAGGAGACCAAAAGCGCCGCCCTGTCGCGACGGGTGGAACGGCGAATACCAAAGAT
>DASVRY010000518.1:0-2156 GCA_036388395.1 Chthoniobacteraceae bacterium | reverse complement strand
CTTTGGCGTGACCATTATCGCCGCAGTGCCACCTACTTTTGTGGAGGAGAAAATCGACCGCGTGATCGATATTGTCGCCGGTCGAGTACTGCGCGATACCGCTGCTTTGCGTGAACTCGGCACGTGAAAGAGCCCACGCCCACAGCTGAGCAAATCACTCGCGCGAGCAAGTCGAACCTCGCGCTGGCCTTTATCGCGCTGTCGAAGCAGCGTCGACATGACATTTCGGTCTTCTATGCCTTCTGCCGGATCGTCGATGACATCGCCGACGATCCCGGCGTCTCGCTGGCTGACCGCCGCTCGGGGTTGGATCAGTGGCGGCGTGCCATTGTGGTCGGCGGGGCTGGCGATCCGCCGCTCGGGGCAGCGGTGCGCGACCTGATTGCGCGCTACCGATTACCAGCTGAGCACTTTCTCGAGATCATCGCGGGCGTAGAGATGGATCTCGATGGCGCGAGCTATGCGACGTGGGAAGAGTTGCGTGTCTATTGCCATCGGGTCGCCAGCGTGGTTGGCTTGGTGAGCATTGAGATCTTCGGCTGCCGCGATCCGCGGTGTCGTGAGTACGCGCTAAACCTCGGCCTTGCCCTGCAGCTCACGAATATCCTGCGCGATGTCGGCGAGGATTTCGCCAACGGCGGCCGAATCTACCTACCGCGCGAAGACATGGCCCGCTTTGGCTATACGCCGGAGGATCTCGCGGCTGCGTGTCACGACGACCGGTTCCGGGCATTGATGAAGTTTGAAGCAGATCGCGCGTTTGGCTTCTATGCTGCGGCTCGGGCAAGTCTACCCAAAGCCGAGCGCCGCACGTTGGTCTCCGCAGAAATCATGCAGCGGATTTACCGCAGCATCCTGGAGCGTATGCAAGCAGACGACTATCGGGTCTTTCAGAAGCGGTACCGGCTCACGCGCATTCAGAAAATAGCGGCTGTGCTGCAGGTGATGATCTCCAGCCGTCTTGGCTTCTCGAGCTAAGCTCGGGTTTCTCCCACTCAGCCTCGATACTGGGTCGCGACCGGCTGAAGCATCTCGTGCGATTCCAGACTCAAGCGCACATGAAGAAGATTATTCCCCTCGTCACCGCGATCCTGCTCGCCGCATTTACTCTCACTTCCTGCGAGACTTCCGGCCAGAGCGCCCTCGCGGGCGCCGCCGCCGGTGCGGCCATCGGTGGTGCGGTTACGGGCAGGGGGCGTGGTGCCTTCCACGGGGCGGCGATTGGAGCAGCCGGTGGTTATCTTCTCGGCAAACTCGTGCAGGCGGATCGCCGACGCTACGATCGCGACCGCTATGACGATCGGGACTACGAAAGCCGATATCCCATCGCCGAGCGGACGAATCGTCGCGGCTTCGTCTCCAGCCCATATCCGCCGCACAACTTGATCGACGTGCGGGGCATTCCCAGTGGGGCGCGAGTCGAAGACCCGTCAGTGGGCCGCGTCTTCATCAATCCCTGAGTCTCGCTGACCCAGTGCGGGCTCGATTAGCCTGAAGCCGGGGTTCCTCGGCTCGCATGGAGTCTGAACCGCTGCTGGTACTTCAGCGGGGTGAGGCCCACGTGCTTCTGGAAGAGCTGAGTGAACGCGCTCTGATCGCAAAACCCGAGTTCCTCCGCGACCCTGCTGATTTGGGCATTTTCCTGCTGAAGCGCCTCGCATGCAGCCTGGACGCGGAGCTTGATCATGAAGGCTTGCGGGCTGATCCGGAAGGCATCAACAAACTTGCGGTGAAGCTGTCGTGGGGTGGCGTGCACGAGGTTCGCCAACTCCTTGACGGTCAGTCCGCGCCGGAAATTGTCGCGGATAATCTCCAAAGCCCGCTCAATCGTCTGTGGAGCCGGAGACCCGTGAGGCCGTCCGGCGTAACTATGCGCAGTGCCCATCAGACCAATGACCCGGCCCCGCTGATCCCGCACCGGCAGCTTGTGCGTGATGAACCAATCCGGCACGCCTTGTTCGTTGAAGAAGAGTTCGACAATATTTAATTTCGGCTCGCCGGTCGTAATTACTTCAGTGTCGTCGCGTCGGAAGTTCTCCGCCAGCCGTGGAGGGAAGAGCTCGAAGTCTTCGCGTCCGATTATCTCCAATTCGTCGCGGAAACCGAATCGCTCGAGGAAGCTCCGGCTCGCGCACATGAGTCGAAAGTTTCGGTCC
>DASVRY010000517.1:0-6618 GCA_036388395.1 Chthoniobacteraceae bacterium | reverse complement strand
GAGCGGCCGCTTTCGCTTTTGCAGTGGACTTCTTCTCTGCTGGAGCTTTCGCTGTCTTTACCGGAGCTTTGGGCGCTTTGTTCTTCGGGCTGGACTCTTTTTTCGTCGCCGCGGGTTTTGGAGACTTGGAGACAGCTTTCTTCGAAGATTGTGGCATACCCGGTGGTTTGAGAAGGTGATCCCCGCCAACGTAGAGCAGCAGCAGCTACACGGGCGGGGACAAAGGCCGCGCAATATCGGAGAGTCGTTTTTGCAGGTCAAGGATTTGTTTCTGCAGTTCCGCCACGTGGTCCATCGGTAATTCCCGCCCCATCATCCGAGCTTTCACTGAATCCATTCTCCTGCGGATGGCCCGTCGCTCCAGCTCGAGCCAGCAGTCGTGGGCAATGGCGAGGGCGTGATCCGGCGCGCGCTCTTCCAGCAAGGTGGTTACCGCCGCCTCTTCTGCAGCGTCGAGCGTCGAGAGAAAGGCGTTGATCGAGGCCGGCTCTTCCGGCCGCACGTCGGCCTCCAGGATTCGCACCACGAGGCCAGAGTCGGGCTCGTGCTCGAGGCGTTCCCGCCACGCCTCTTCCATAATCCAGGCGCGGGCGTCGGAATCCCGAAGCGTGACGATCGCGAGGAGGCGAAGCGTCGGGTCGAGCGTGATGGCTACGGGCGGCGGGGCTGCGGGAGCGTCGCCGTCCGAGGCGGCGGGTTTTCGCGGTGCTTTGAGGAGCTTCGTGAACTCCGCCGCCGAGATCTCGAGGCGTTGCGCTACTTTGTGCACGATCGCCTCGCGCAAAACCACGTCCGCAATGAGGCTCACCCATTCCGCCAGCTTACGCGAGGCGAGCACGCGACCTCGCGGCGTGGCAAAATCCGGCTGAAGCGCCAGGTGATCGATTTGGAAATCGAAGAAATCGCGCGCGCCGGCAATCAGGCTCGAAAACGCCTCGACTCCTTGCCCGCGAATAAGGGAGTCCGGGTCTTCGCCTGGCGGCATCTCGGCGACACGCACCGAAAGGTTCTCGTAGAGCAGGGCCGGAAGGGATCGCTCAGCGGCCTTTTGTCCGGCGATGTCTGAGTCGAAGCAAAGGATCACCTCCCCTACGTATTGCTTTAGCTTGCGCGCCTGTTTCGGCGTGAAAGCCGTCCCTTGTGGTGCGACGACATTTTGGACCCCTGCCTCGAAGGCTGTGATGAGATCAAGCTGCCCTTCACAGACGATGGCGGAAGATTTGTTGATTAAGGGCCGCAGCGATTTGTGCAGCCCAAAGAGCACCGCTCCTTTGCTGAAGAGAATGCTTTCCGGCGAGTTGACGTATTTAGCCGCTTTTGCGTCGGCTTCGAGGATCCGTCCGCTGAAGGCAATCACTTCGCCACGGTCATTGCAGATCGGAAACATCACGCGATTTCGAAAGCGGTCGTAGAAATCGCTGTCCCGTCGCTCTTCGTCGCGTCGCTTCACTAACCCGCCGTCGATGAGTTCGTGAGGCGTGTAGCCCGCCTGCAGCGCCCATTGAGAGAAGGTGTCCCACGAATCCGGCGCATAGCCAAGCTTCCACGATTTCGCCACGTCTCCGCTGATTCCGCGTGACTTGAGATACTCGCGTGCGATCTGAGCAGACGGTCGTTTCAGCAGGTAATGATGGAAGAAGTCAGCGGCTTCAGCGTGGAGCGCGAGCAGCCTGCGGCGCGCCGAATAGCGCGCCCGGTCTTCGTCGTTCATCTCGGCCTCCTCGATCCGCACACCGCCGCGTTCCGCGAGCTTCTTCGCGGCGGAGACGAAATCGAGATTCTCGTAAGTCATCACAAACCGGATCGCGCTGCCACCTGCGCCACAGCCGAAGCATTTGAAGATTTGCCGCTGGGGATTCACCGTAAAGGAAGGGGACCGCTCGTCATGAAACGGGCAAAGTGCTTTCCAGACTGCCCCGGCCCTTTTCAGCGGAAAATAGCCTCCCACCACCTCGACGATGTCGTTGGCGGCAAGGATCTGCTCGATAGTTTCCGGTGGGATGTGAGCCACGCCGCACTAATAGTAATGGCAGCGCAGCTCAGCGAGCCGCGAATGCGAATAGGACGCGGTGGGCATTGTCGGACGGATCCGAAGCGCCGGCTCACTCGCGTTTTGAACGGAAACACCTCGAACCACCTCTGAGTAGACCCTGCGCGATATCCATATTGACCCAAACTGGATTCAACTTCAGTTTCCCCGCTCGCGGCGATCGTTGTGCGTTACCTTCGTTCTGCTAGCGTGACGCTTTCGACCAGGAACAATTCCGATCACTTATGGCTCAGTCTGAAAATCGACCACCTCGCGGCAATCGCCCGCCTCCTGCTCAGGATCCAAACTTCAACTGGCGCGGGTTGGTGCTCTTCGCCATCGCGATCGCGCTGATTGGCGGCGCCTTCCTCTTCAAGTCACCAGGCCACGTCCGCGAGATCCCTTACGGCGAATTGCGCCAGTTGCTCGATACCGATCGGATCGTGAAAGAAAAGGTGGACCTCGTCACGGAGCAGGGCACTGGGATCAACTACTTGCAGGGGCAATTGCGCCCCGCTTCACCCAACCTCCCACCAGAGGCGTTCAAGACGCAGGTGAACCTCGAGTTCGCTCGGAATCTGCGCGAGATGCTCGAGCAGTATGGCATCTTCCCGACGCAAAAGGCCGATAGTAATCTGCTCGCCTCCGCGCTGATTGGATTTCTGCCGATCGCCATCTTTCTTCTCATCCTCTACTTTTTCTTCCGTCAGCAGATCCGCATGGCGGGCAAAGGCGCGATGAATTTCGGCAAGAGCAAGGCACGGATGCTTTCGCGGGATAAGAACAAGATTACCTTCAAGGACGTTGCTGGCGTCGAAGAGGCCAAGGACGAAGTGCAGGAGATCGTCGAGTTCCTCAAGGACCCAAAGCGCTTCCAGAAGCTGGGCGGCCGTATCCCGAAAGGCGTGCTGATGATCGGGCCTCCCGGGACCGGTAAGACGATGCTCGCCCGCGCCATTGCTGGCGAGGCGGATGTGCCGTTCTTCTCGATCAGCGGCTCCGACTTTGTGGAAATGTTCGTCGGCGTCGGTGCAAGCCGGGTCCGCGACATGTTCGAGCAGGGGAAGAAGTCGGCACCGTGCCTCATCTTCATCGATGAAATCGACGCGGTGGGTCGGCATCGCGGCCATGGCCTCGGTGGCGGACACGACGAGCGCGAACAGACACTCAACGCGTTGCTCGTAGAGATGGACGGTTTCGACACCCAGGAAGGCGTAATCATCATCGCGGCGACAAACCGCCCAGATGTTCTGGATCCAGCTTTGCTGCGTCCGGGCCGTTTCGATCGTCAAATCACGGTGAACCTTCCCGACGTCAAAGGCCGTGAGGAGATCCTCAAGGTGCATGCAAAGAAGGTGAAAGTCGCAGAAGGGGTCGACCTGGGTGTCGTCGCTCGTGGGACGCCGGGCTACAGCGGCGCAGAGCTGGCGAATGTGATCAACGAGGCAGCGCTACTTGCCGCCCGCAAAGGACTGAAGATGATCACCCTTCCCGAGCTGGAAGAGGCCCGCGACAAAGTCCGCTGGGGGAAGGAGCGCCGGAGTCTCGCGATCAGCGAGAAAGAGAAGCAGAACACCGCCTACCATGAGGCTGGCCATGCGCTCCTGCTGGAGTTTCTCGAGCACACCGAGCCGCTGCACAAGGTGACGATCATCCCGCGCGGACCCTCGCTGGGTTCCACGATGTGGCTGCCGCAGGAAGACAAATACAACATGCGCAAGAAGGAGCTGATCGACAGCCTCTGCGTCACGATGGGCGGCCGGGTGGCGGAGGAGATCATCTTCGGGGACGTAACGAGCGGCGCGCGTGGCGACATCAAGCAGGCGACTGGCATGGCCCGCAAGATGGTTTGCGAATGGGGCATGAGCGAGAAGCTCGGCATGGTCGAATACGGCGAACACGACGATTACGTTTTCCTCGGCCGCGAGCTGAGCAAACAGCGCGATTACAGCGAAGCTACTGCTCAGGAGATCGACCGCGAAGTCCGAAAGTTGTGTGACGACGCTTACTCCCGCGCTCAGCAGCTGCTCGGCGACCGACGCGACAAACTTGAAGCCATCGCCAAGGCGCTGCTGGAATACGAAACCTTGGACGGTGCTCAAATCCGCGATCTGCTGGAGTTCGGCCACATGAAGAACCCACCTTCGATGCCGCCTAAGCCACCGACTGAGCCACCACCTCTGCGGCGGGAGGAAGGCACCACGCTCGCTCCTGACTATCCGACTGGCCTTACTGAGGCCCCAGCATAGTCGGAGTTCCCGGGTGGCTCTCCGGGCAGACCGGCGGATACCAGTCGAAGCTTCAAGTAGACACAGCGTTGAGTCGGACGGGTCGAGCCGGCCAATCCAGCCAGCAGCTCCCTTGCTCTACCCTTAGCTAGCGCTCGCCTATCGATGCCTGCCGCTTTGAGCGGACGCTCCGTGAGCTTCGAGCGACCGGGAGCGGCTGTCGATCCGTTGTGGTTCCGACGAGATGGTGTTTTCAAAAGTGCTGCGTTTCCGCTAACTCCATCTCTGTCCGCTTGCCAGTCCCCTCATCGGCCCTGTGAAACCGCTCATCATCCTTGCTCTCATCGTCGGAATCTTCGGAGGTGCGGCTTACTTTGCCTACGACCTCTTCCTCAAGCCGCAGAAGCAGCTCGCCGAGGAGAAGCTGCAGCCTCCTCCTCCGCCACCACCAGATCCGACGCTTCCGGAGTATGAGAAGTGCCTGGCGTTGCAGAAGTCCGGAGATGTTCTCGGGGCTCGCGATGCACTCAACCGCTTTATCGGTGATTATCCGCACTCCTCGAAAGCTGACGAAGCAAAGGACCGCTTGGGAGAGATCAATATTGACTTCTTCCTCTCCTCGAAACCCGCACCTGAAAAGCAGCTCTATGTAGTGAAAAGTGGAGACGTGCTCACAAGAGTGGCAGCCAAGCTAAAGACAACCCCGGAGCTGATCATGCGGGCGAATAATCTCTCCGGGACGATGCTGCGGATCGACCAAAAGCTGATGATTTCACCGCCGGATTTTGCGGTCGCAATCAACAAGAAGGAGAAGAGGGTCACGCTTCTCAACCAGAGCAAGTTCTTCAAACACTACCCAATCCGCAGCCTTCCAGTTCGACCGGCCTCGGCCAAACCAGCCGCTGCAGCGCCGGGGAAGACGACGGGAAAGATCACTGACAAGATAGCCTGGTCGGAGGCTGGATCCCGCGTGAGTTTCTCGGACAAAGAATACGCCACCGCTTCACACTGGATCGTCTTCAGCATCAGCGGAAATACGCTCTACTCGCAGCCGGATGAGGAATCTGGGCAGAAGGTGACCAAACCGCCCACCGGCCTCGGGATGGCGCCGGAGCATATGGAGGAACTCGCTGTCTTGCTCAGCAAGGGGAACCCTGTGACTATCGAATGACCCACTCATGAAGCTGCAACCGCTGGATTTCGAAAAGCCGATCGTTGAACTCGAGGAAAAGCTCGCTGACCTGCGCCGGCACTCTCGCGAGCACGACATCAACTTCGACAGCGAAGTCGCGCGAATGGAAGCGAAGATCGACGAGACCAAGCGTCGAATCTATAAGAACCTCACGGCTTGGGAGCGGGTGCAGATCTCACGACATACCGCGCGCCCTTTCACCCTGGATTACCTCGGGATGGCCTTTAACGGGTTCATCGAGCTGCACGGTGATCGCCTCTTCGCAGATGACCGTGCCATGCCCGGTGGTTTTGCGAGTCTCGGTCCGGAGAAATGCATCGTCATTGGTCACCAAAAAGGCCGTGAGCTGAAAGAGAATATCCGCCGCAATTTCGGCTGCGCCAATCCCGAAGGATACCGCAAGGCTCTGCGGCTGATGCGACTGGCCGAGAAGTTTTCGCTACCATTCATCTCACTCATCGATACTCCGGGAGCCTATCCAGGCGTTGGCTCGGAGGAGCGGCACATCTCCGAAGCCATCGCCGTTAACCTTCGGGAAATGATGGTCCTGCGGACGCCAACGGTGGCCGTGGTAATCGGTGAAGGCGGCTCTGGGGGTGCGCTGGGCATCGGCGTTGCCGATCGCGTGCTGATGATGGAGAACGCCTACTACTCGGTGATCAGCCCGGAAGGTTGCGCAGCAATTCTGTGGAAACACCGCAAGCATGCTCCTGAAGCTGCGGCCGCGCTGAAGCTGACTGCGCGCGACCTGCTGGAGCTCGGCGTGATCGATGGTGTGATCGCGGAGCCGCTCGGCGGCGCGCATCAAAATCAGGGGCAGGCGATCGACAGCTTCCGCGACGCGGTTAGTAAAGCAGTGGCTGAGATCAAGAACATCCCCATGGATAAGCTGCTCCAGCAGCGCTACGAGAAGTTCCGCCGCATGGGCCAGTTTGCTGAAGGCGTGCCGGGCGCGTAGGCAGGGTCGTCCTGTGGCTGTCGAGTGAAGTAACGCCGCGTTGCAGCCAAGGCTGAGCGGACGGTTTGGTTTGCGCTCGTGATCGTGTTCTGGGGAGCGCACTCGTCCCGAGTGCTGGTTTCCGCGTCTTGCGGAAACGAACTTCCTTCGGTCTGAGTTCGCCCGGAGTCACATCTTTCAAAAGTTCGTGCTGGCGGGACGCCAGCACCAG
>DASVRY010000516.1:0-8025 GCA_036388395.1 Chthoniobacteraceae bacterium | reverse complement strand
CGATTTCCACCCGTAGGAAATAGATTGGCACATCGAGCTGCTCGACTTTTGCGGGGAAGCGGACGCTGTCTTTTTCCGTGGTGATCACCGCGTCGAGATCCCGGCGGAGACAGCGCGCGAGAAACTCGCGCATCTCCTGATCGGTGAACCGGTGGTGATCGGCGAAGCGCTTGGTAATCTCCAGCTTTGCGCCCAGTCCAGTGAGACCTCCTTCGAAGCTCTCGGGCTGGGCGATGCCGCTGATCGCTCCGACGTATTTGCCTTCCAACCACGCGAGTGGCAGCTGTTCGCCTGTATAGAGATGTTGAAGGTAGAGCGGCCGGTGCGCGCACTCGATGATCTCGGCGGTCCGGTTATATAACCGGATTCGCTCGATAAGCTCGGCATTCCCACCGGGTTTGCTCTTGGTGATGAAGATATAGCTGGCGCGGCGGAGATTACTCGGCGGCTCACGCAAGGTGCCGCGGGGTAGCAGATGCTCGTTGCCGAAAGGAGCCTGGCGGTCGATGAGACAAATATCCAGGCGGTGCTTCAAATGCAGATACTGCATGCCATCATCCAGGATGAGCGTGTCCACGCCCATGTGCCGGATTGCGTGCAGTGCGCTTTTCACCCGATCCTTATCCACGAGCACGATCACGTTCTTCAGGCTGCGCGCGAGCATGAATGGTTCGTCGCCGGCGAAGCGGGAATCGAGGAGCAGGCGCTCGCCATCGTGAACGATCCGAGGTTTCTTCCGCTCGAGGCCGAGCCACTTGCGTTGCATTCGGCGAAGGAGCGGCGGCTTCTTGCTTTTGTAGCCGCGACTGAGGATCGCCACGTTTCGGCCATTGTCCTTTAGCGTGCGGGCAAACTTTTCCACCACCGGTGTCTTGCCCGTGCCGCCAACCGTTAGATTGCCGATCGAGATCACCATACAGCCGGGCGTGCGTTCCCGCAGCAGGCGATGTCGATACAGCCAGAGCCGCGTCTGCACGATGCCGCGGAAGAGCCATGACAAGGCATGGAGGAGCCAGCGGAGCAATGCGGCGCGTTTGCCGTAGCGACGCTCGAGGATGACGTCGATCGCGAACTCCTCGAAATCCTCAGCCCAGCGACGGAACATCAGGCGCGAAGGGTTGATCGTTTGAAAGCGCGCGGCACGCTTCCGCAGATCATGAGATTAGCGCGACGCCCTGGTTGTCCGCGGCGGTGACCACGACTTGTGCGCCCGCATTGCCGGAAGCCGCGCGCATCGCTTCGCCGACTGCTTCCGGTTCTTGAAGGGTCAGGCAGCAAATTGTCGAACCCGAGCCGCTGAGGAAGCCGCCCAGAGCTCCCGCGCTTGCGCCCGCCGCAATCACCCTGCTGAGAAACGGAATCAGCTCCTTTTCCCGGTAGGGCTGGTGCAGGTGATCTTCGAAGGCGCCGCGGAGCAGATCGTAGTCGCGTGTGGCGAAGGCCGCGGTGATCCGGCAGGCGTTGGCGGCGCTGCGTCCCGCGTTCAGCCGGTCGATCGTTGCCGGGAGAACGCGCCGTGCTTCGGGCGTGGCGATCTCGAAATCCGGAATGAGAAGGACGAAGTGCAGCTCCGGCGCTACCTCGAAGCGCGCGATCTTCTCGCCACCAGCGACGGTGAAGCCGCCGAACGCCGCCGGCGCCGCATTATCGGGATGGCCCTCGAGCTTCGCACAGAGCTGGAAGAGCTGATCGGCGTGGAGCGGCCTTCCGGCGATCTCATTCAGCCCGTGGAGGAGCCCGAGCCGCACAGTGACGCTGCTGCCGAGGCCGCGGGAGCGCGGAACGTCGCCCGCTACTTCCCAGGAAAAGCCGAACGGCAGGACTCCGGAGGTGGCGAAGAAATGGCCCGCGATTTCCTCCGCCATTGGGCTGTCCGCCAGCGTGTCTTCGGAGCGAGTCACCGTAGCCTCGTTGTGGATCTGAAGCGCGACTCCTAGGCAATCGTAGCCGGGGCCGAGATTTGCCGTGGTCGCCGGGACGCGAATCGTGGCGGTGTCCATGTGCGCAGCAGCATCGGGGCGCGGCGGCTCTTGGGTCAACCGCGAAGGCGTGGCCTGCCATCGAAGGACGATCCACTCTGCGCACTCGGTGCTTGGCGCGCGACTTCCCGAAGGCATAGCGTCGCCAGACCATGCCTCGCCACGACGGTCGCAATCCCGACCAGCTCCGCCCCACCTCGTTCACCCGCGATTTCGCGCCTCATGCCACCGGCTCGGTGCTCGTGGCGACGGGAAATACCCGCGTTATCTGCAGTGCGATGATCGAAGAGGGCGTACCCCGTTGGATGAAAGATCAGAAGGTGTCCGGCGGCTGGATTACGGCGGAGTATTCGATGCTGCCGTATTCCACGTTGCAGCGGAAGGCGCGCGACATTTCCAAAGGCAAACTCGATGGTCGCGGCGTGGAGATTCAACGGCTCATCGGTCGCTCACTCCGCGCGGCGATCGATCTCGACGCGCTCGGACAGCGGACCCTATGGATCGATTGCGACGTGCTGCAGGCCGACGGCGGGACGCGGACTGCGTCGATCACTGGCGCGTGCGTCGCCGCCGCGCTCGCCTGTCGCCGGCTCGTCGAGGCAAAGGTGTTGCCGAAGATGCCGATCAAGCAATTTGTCGCCGCGGTGAGCGTCGGGATCGTGAATGGCGAGGCTGTGGCCGATCTGGACTACATCGAAGACAAAGACGCCTCGGTGGATATGAACGTCGTAATGACCGGCGACGGGCAGTTTGTCGAAGTGCAAGGAGCGGGGGAGGAGAGCACGTTCTCGCAAGAGCAATTCGTCGCCATGCTGGAGCTGGCGAAGAAGGCGATCAGCGATCTACTCGCGGCGCAGCAGGCGGTGTTGCAGAGCGGCGCGGTTGGTTAGGAGTGATTGGTGATTGGTGGCCCACGTCGGCGCCTACTTCGTCTCCTTCTCCCTCTCCATCCCTCCGCGAACCGTCCTGCCGAACCAAGAGCGGTCTCTGCTAAATCCGCTTTAGCAGCTGCTGCAGATCCGCGTCTTTCTGCGAGACCTGCTCCATCCGGCATTGCTCGGGCGCTTTATCCGGGCGGAAGCGCAGCAGCTTCGTGCCGTGACGAAAGCGTCCCTGGCTGAAGTGATCGAAGCTGACCTCCACGACCAGCTCGGGCCGCAGCGGGTGCCACTCGTTTTCTTTGCCTTTATTCCAGCGGCTCGGCCCGCCTGGAGCGCGCCCGGTAAAGCCAGGTGGCTCCTTCAGCGCCTCGAGCTTCCGGGTCAGCTCCGGACGTTCGCCGGCCTTGATCGATGAGGTAAAGCCGACGTGGTCGAGCTGGCCCGCGTCATTGAAGAGCCCAAGCAGCAGCGAACCGACGACGTTTTTCCCAGTCCCGTAGCGGAAGCCGCCGACTACGCAATCCGCGCTGCGGTAGTTTTTGATCTTCTGCATCCCACTCCGTTCCCCCGCTTGGTATGGGCAACCGAGCCGCTTTGCGATGATCCCGTCCAACGCGGAACCGACGCCTTTCAGCCACTTCGAAGCGTCTGCTAGTTCCGTGGTCGCCGGCGAGAGCCGGAAGTGGTCGCACCCGGCGAAGTGCTCCCGCGCAAATGCCTCGAGCGCAGCCCGGCGGTCCCGCAGCGGGGTGTCCGCCAGTGAGCGCCCGCGCGCGTCCGCCAACAAATCGAACACCAGGTAAATTGCTGGCGTTTGCGCCGCGAGCTTCTGCACCCTGCTCGCCGCCGGATGGAGCCGCAGGAGTAGGTCATCAAAAGAGAACGCTTTCCCGCACGGGATCATCAGCTCGCCGTCGAGAGCGAACTGCGTTGGCTTCAGCGCGCGGAGCGCCTCGACGACCTCTGGGAAATAGCGGGCGAGTGGCTGGCCAGCCTTCGATTGCAGCTCGATCTTTTCGCCGTCGCGAAAGGCGAGACAACGGAACCCGTCCCACTTCGGCTCGTACTGCCATTCGTCGCCAGTGGGAATCTCATCCACCGAGAGCGCTTCCATCGGAGCGAGCGGCGGCTGAAGTTCCAGAGCCATCACTCGCTGAATCGCAGCACCCCCACGCTTTAGACGGGGGCGGGCGCGAGTTTCGCCAGCTTTGGCGGCCGCGCTCCGTGCCGCACGGCACCCTCCACGGGGATGTAATCCAGTTCGTGAGCCTCAGCCACACAGCGGAGCATAAGTCCGCCGCGACTCATATCCCCGCGCCCGACGAACTCCGCTGGGAAACGCAGCCGCTCGCCGAACATCGGCAGGAGGTGATCTACGTATTTACCGGTCGCGATGCTCCCGAGCAGCACCACCTCGCAATTCGGCATCGCTGCAATCCGCGCGGCGGTGCGTCGCAACGGCTCGGCATATCGCAAGTCTCGCGCATCAATCGGGACGGAGCCAAGCGCCCGCAATTCGCCCAGTGTCACCATCGTGTCCGGCGGGAGGAGTCCTCGATTCGTCGTGATGATGTATGCTCCGGGTGATCCGTCGGTTGTCCGACCGAAGGCGCGTGCGTAGCAGAGCTTCCCTCGAAAATAGAGCCCGCTAAGGAACGTGAAAATCTCGCCCAAAGTCGCTCCATCCGTGCGAAGGCGCCGCGCCAACTCGAACTGTGCCTCTTCACGCACCATCATCTGGGCACGCTTCCCAGCGCAATTCGCTGGCGAGATAAGGAAAATGCGGTTCATCCCACAGATGAACCGCGCCGAGTAGCTCCTTTGGCCGTGTCCCACTAAGGTTGCGCCCTGATGAAACTTTAGCCAACATCTGCATATGACTGGTCAAGGAACCGCTGGCAACGTCATCGCCGCCGTTTGTAGTTTTTTCATTCCCGGGCTCGGGCAGCTCGTGCAGGGCCGCATCCTCGCGGCCATCATTCACTTCGTCCTCGCGGGGCTCCTGTGGATCATCCTCATGGGCTGGCTCATGCATCTCTGGTCGATCGTGGACGCCGCCCGGTGGAAGCCGGGGCGGTAGTGCGGCAGGCTGCTGACCTTCCCGAATGGTTCGTCTAAACTGTGCCTGAAGAGCACCGCCTTCCATGGCGTCTTTACGAGTGCCATTTGCTCGGCGTTTGTTGAGCTCGTTCTCGCGCAGCGGGTTGTGCCGAACTTCATCCTTCTCCAGTGATTACATTCTCAAGCTGCCCGAACAAAAACATTTGCCAATCCGTGGGCCTCAGGCCTAGCTTGGCTGGTCTTTACAAAGTAAAAGTATGATCGACCTCGAGGTATATGCTGCTGGCGTTCGCGCTCTGGAGAAAATCCTGGAGCTCGATCACGAATTTGAAACGGTGCCCGGCCTTCGCTACAAGGTCGATAGTAACCATGACATCGTCTACCTCGAGTTTGAGGAGCCGACGCTCACCATTTCGGAGATCCGCGCGATCTTCCGGAAGCTGAATCTCGAGCCGCGGATCGTCGGCCCGATCCCTTCGGAGCTCAACCCGAAGAGCAAGACGCAGCCGCTGCGCGTCGGTTAAGAGGCGTTCCGACGTCCATCCCAGCGTAAGCTCTTCAGGGGGAGAGCTCCCCCGTGCACGTCCCTCCGACTCACGCCGTCCGTCCTGCACCGGCTCTAGCGGAAGCCGCCGCCGCTATTGTTTGTGGAATGGGCGCTTTCGTCTCTCTTGCTCCTCAGTCAGAGTGCGGTTCAGATCGTCCAAGGCGTCCGACCCTGCAAATGTTGGTAAGAAGGGATCGAGAGTGTCAGCTTTCCGCACCATGCTGAGGATGATGAAACCCGCCGCCAATGCCAGACCTGCACGGCCCCACTGGTAGGTCATCAGACCACGAAACTGCGCCGGGGCTTTAGATTGCTCGACGGTGTGAAACACCACTGTATGGCCGGGACCTAAAGCTGAAGCAATTCCCCGATGCTCATCGTGCGCCGCGTCGGCGAAAAGAAGCGTTGCGAGCAGGATTAAGGTATATGCAAGCAACTTCATTGGAAGCGTCTGAATCAAAGATGTGTTCGATCAGAACGGGACGAGGAAGCTCGATCTAGGTACCATTTCGCTGCTACTATACATCGGCGTCGGGCTCGGCTGGGAGGACAAGATACGGCGCGAGCTTCGCGCGTAGTTCCTCGATCAGCTCTGGCTGCATGAAGTCGTAGTCGTCGGGGATGAAAAGGGTAATCACTCGCTTCCCCTCGAGCGCCTCGGGGAATTTGCGGCGGATGCGGTTGAGGTGTGATTTCTCCATCACAAAGATCAGGTCCGCCCACCCGATATGCCCCTCGGTGATGACAATCCGCGCACCTGGTTGTGTCCCAACGGAGCGAACCTGATATGGCGGGAATCTTTCGAACAGCTTCTCGGCCGTGAGGCTCCGAAGCTTGTTCTGGCTGCAGACGAACAGCAGCTTCTGGATGGCTTCCGGTTCGTCGTGCCGCCGTTCCGCCAGAGGCACTGGCGAGTTCAGCTGCTTACATTTCCCGCCGTTCTGCATACTGAATCTTTTGTGACGAGCTCTCGGCCAGGACCAAGACCCACCGATAAGGTGGACCATAGTGAGTGAAGAAGTGAAGTGTCGCGTCTTGGATACCGCCTGACTCGACGTTCGGGAGCCACAGATGAATTTCAGCCGGATTTGTCAAGGTTCGAGCAGGCTCACCGAGCTGCGCCTTCGCTGCCGAAAGTGGGGTGCCGGGCACGAGTCGGGAAACAATCTCGGTTACCTGCCTCGCGCAACGACGTGACAGGTAACTGATACGCCATCGCGACTCCTACACACAGGAGGACGCCCAGGAGGATGGCCGCAATGATCTTGGGGAGGTGCTTCAGAAGAGACTCCGGCGGTTCTTCTACCCGCTGCTACCCTTCCAGCTGCACGTAAGGCTGCAGGCCGTGGAGGCCGCCTTCACGACCGAATCCGCTTTCCTTGTAGCCGCCGAAGGGGCTCGTCGGGTCGAACTTGTTATAGGTATTCGCCCACACAACTCCGGCGCGGAGCTTGGACACCATCTTGAAGATCTTCGAACCTTTGTCGGTCCACACGCCGGCGCTTAGACCGTACGGAGTGTTGTTCGCCCGCTCGATGGCTTCATCAGGCGTGCGGAAGGTCATCACGCTCAGCACCGGGCCGAAGATTTCCTCTTGGGCGACACGGTGGCTCGCCGTGACTCCAGTGATCACGCTCGGTGCAAACCAATAGCCGCGCTCCGGAAGACGGCATTGCGGCTGGATCAGCTCGCCGCCCTCCGCCACACCCGCATCGACCAGTTCCCGGATCTTTTCGACCTGTTGACGCGAATTGATCGCCCCGATGTCAGTGTTCTTATCCAGCGGGTCGCCCACGCGCAGCGTCGCCATGCGATCTCGTAGCTTGCGCATCACAGCAGGGAAAATGCCTTCCTGCACGAGCAGCCGTGAACCCGCGCAGCAGACGTGGCCTTGATTGAAAAAGATGCCGTTGATTGCGCCCTCGACAGCTTGATCGATTGGCGCGTCTTCAAAGATCAAGTGCGCCGCTTTCCCGCCGAGCTCGAGCGTGAGCTTTTTCTTCGTGCCCGCCACGGAGCTGGCGATCAGCTTCCCGACTTCCGTCGAGCCGGTGAAAGCGATCTTGTCCACATCGGCATGCTCGACGAGTGCGCGGCCTGTCTCGCCGGCGCCGGTGATGATATTCACCACGCCTTCGGGCAGCTCGGCTTCCTGGAAGATCTGCGCGAGATGCATCGCCGTGATGCTCGTGGTCTCCGCCGGCTTGAGGACGCAGGTGTTGCCGCAGGCGAGCGCGGGGGCGAGCTTCCACGCGGCCATGAGCAGCGGGAAATTCCACGGGATGATCTGCCCACAAACCCCGACGGGTACTGGTTTGCGGCCGGGGAAAGCGTAGTCGAGTTTATCCGCCCAGCCCGCGTAGTAGAAGAAATGCGCCGCGACCTGCGGCAGATCGAAGTCGCGCGATTCCTTAATCGGCTTGCCGCCATCCATTGTCTCCAGCACCGCAAGCTCTCGCGCTTTCTCCTGCAGGATGCGCGCGATGCGAAAGAGATACTTGCCACGCTCGCGACCTGGCAGGCGGCTCCAGCTCTTGAATGCGCGTCGCGCCGCGGC
>DASVRY010000515.1:0-3868 GCA_036388395.1 Chthoniobacteraceae bacterium | reverse complement strand
ATATCCATGGAAGATCCAGACCAGATCGAAGCCGATGGAAACGGATTCCCCAAAGCTGTATTTCTAATCCCGGCGGTCCTGTTCGCGGTGATCATTTATTTCGGCTCCAGCCGGCCGATTGGCGAATCTCTTCCCTCACCGCTACTCTTCGGCGCGGTAGTGCTCCTGCTCTTCTGGCTGGGCTCGATCTACGACGTGCTGAGTGAACGACGAATGGCTTCCATGGACAAGATCCTCTGGATCATCGTCCTGCTCGTGCTGAATCTGATCGGAACGTTCTTCTATCTCCTCCTGAAGGACCGGTACGTGTTGCGGGTGGAGAGGTGATTCTGTCCTGGGCCCTACAAGGACGTGATTACTGCAGCTCCGGCGGGACTTGCGCGACCAGCTGCTTGATCTTCTCTGCCTCGCCTGCGGCGCAAACGAGCAGGGCGTCTTTTGTCTGCACGACGATCAGGTTCTGCACGCCAAGCAGGGCAACGACCGACCGCTGCTCGGAGAAGACAATGTTCCCCGCGGCATCCAGCGTCTGGAGCGGCGAGTTCGACATATTGCCCGCCTCGTCGCTCTGCAGATACTTCGCGACCGCAGTCCAGGTCCCAACATCGTCCCAATCGAACGCCGCTTCGACCACGAGCACCCGCGGGGCTTTTTCCAGGATCGCGTAATCGACCGAGATCTTTGGCAACGTCGGGAACACGTCGGCCAGCATCGTGGAAAAGCTCTCGCCGGCGCTAAGCCGCTGCACGTATTCGCCGAGTGCCGGAGCATCGCGCTCCAGGGCCTCGCGGATCGCCGCAATCGTCCAGATGAACATGCCGGCGTTCCACCGGAAATTGCCCTGCTGGAGGAATGTCTCAGCTTGTTCGACGGTCGGCTTTTCGCGGAAGCGGGTGACATTGAAAACCTCCGGTCCGCCGTTTGTGGAGGAGAGCGCAGCGGGTGCGCCCTGCTCAATGTAGCCAAAGCCGGGGCACGCCCAGGTCGGCGCGATCCCGATTGTGACCAGCTCGCCAGTCTCCTCGGCAGCGGCGGCGGCAGTGCGGAGTGTGCGCTGGAAACCAGCGGAATCCTGAATGAGGTGATCTGCCGGCAGCACGACCATCGTGGCGCCTGGAGCCCGCGCCGCAACCCAGCCGACGCCGAGCGCGATTGCGGCCGCAGTGTCTCGCTTCGCAGGCTCGGCGACGATATTCTCCTCCGGTAAGTGCGGGAGTAAGGCGCGGACGCCGGCTTCCTGATCCTGATTCGTGAGGATAAGAATATTCGCAGTCTCCACGAGACCGCTCAAGCGAGAGACCGTCGACTGCAGGAGCGTCTGTTCGGAGAAAAGCGCGAGCAATTGCTTGGGGCGCGCTCTGCGGCTGAGGGGCCAAAAGCGTTCGCCACTGCCACCGGCGAGGATCAGGACGTAGAGCGGGCGGGTTTCCATGCAGCGCCTTCGTAACAGCTCAGCCCGGGAATGGGAGAAAGAACGTGCGCATTTCCGCCAGAGATCAGCTCGAATGCAGTTTCTTTTTTGCGGGTTCGCTCCATATTTCCCTCAGCCATGTCCCGCACGAAATCTTTGGACCCCCTCCAGACAAGTCTGCTCGCCGTGACCCAAACCGCTGTCGGTTGTGGGCTCGGGTTGCTCATCGCTGGCCGCCTCGAACGGCCGACACAAAAGATGACTGCAGCGACCTTACTCGGAGTCGGGACACTGCTCGCCCTGCCGCTTGTCGTGCAAGTCGTGACGAAGGTAATCACTGGACCGGGATCGGCGCGTGGTGAAAGGCGCCGGCTGGACTCGATCCGGACCGATTCAGGTTTCCCGCACGAAGCGGACGTATTTTAAGCGGTAGCTCACGAAGTCAGGCATTTCGGTCTGTCACGAGATCGGTAGGCGCGGCGACGTTCCTCTTCCGGTGGCGTCCTCGGGGCGATCGGCGTTACTGAAGAGCGATACGACTGCAGTGTGGCGGATGGAATGTTGACACGGCTGTCAAAATTTCAGTCACAGATCTGACTGTCAGCGTCCAGCTGCCTCACTCGGGTTTACTGAAATCCCTCCGCGGGCGAGGAGTGGCCAACCAATCCTTCACAGAGAAGATGCTGCGCTTTGGCTCTTCTGAAGCGGTCCAAGTCCTCTGACGTGACTCGCATCGATGGACGGGGCACGGGCGATGCTAAAGAACTTTCCGCGATGAAACTTACTCCTTCCCCCCTTCAAAAGCTCGACTCCCTCGAGGTGAAAACCTCCCTCGAACTCGCCGCCGGCGGCTTCTTCGCCGCCGTGCTGATGCGCTGGTTCATGGTATAAGACCCGCGGTTCAACGACCACTTTCCGCCTGGCTTCTTGCCGCGTCGCAGCGTCGCCAGCGGAGAATCCGTGCTCGGCTGACGGGGTATGGTGTCGAAGCGGGACGCTGCTCGTCCAAATCAGGTCGCTTCTCGCCACGCCGGGTGCTGCGCGATCAAACGCAAGGCGTCGTTCAAGAGTGACTTACCGGGTTCCATTCGGTGCCAGGGTGATGCGCCGGAGGGGTGAGGCAAGGGTACGATGTCGAAATCGAGTCCCGCGTAGTGACCTCGGAATTGCTTTCCGATTACGTCAGTAAGTTTGTCGAAGGTGACGAACTGCAGAATGGCCAGCTTCCCAATCGGGATAACGAGCTCGGGCTGCAGGAGCGTTACCTCAGCCGCGAGCCACCGGGAGCAATTGATGATCTCCTGTGAATCCGGCACGCGATCACCGCCCGCTGCATTTCGGCCGGGAAAACACCGGCACACCGCAGCCATGTAGACTCGCGCGCGGAACTCTGCCTCGGCGACGCCACACGCCTGCTCGAACCACCGAAACAGCGTCTTGCCTGCGGTCCACGCAAATGGTCGCCCCACCACCGGCTCCTTGCTGCCAGGCGCCTGCCCGACGGAGATCACCTTGCTGCGCACGGCTCCTCCGGAGACTGCCGGCCGGTGCATTTTTGGGCAAGTCGTGCAGGCGCGAAGCTCGGCGACGAGCTCCTTCAGGTCACGCTGCACATTCCGGCGAAGCGGTTTTCCAACCGCGTTCGTTATGGCCTTCAAGCTGCGGGAAGCGCCATCGGAGCGGCGAGTACGGTGCCGGGGAGGACTGGTGTACCGAAGAGAAATTCCTTCGCTTGCATGCGTTTTTTCCCTTCGAGCTGAATTTCTCGGAGCAACACGCCGCCTGAACCTGTCGCGACGAGCAGCCCGTTTTTGTCCGCGCGCATCACTTCCCCGGGTTGGCCGGCATTCAGGCGTGTCTGGATGCAGGAGAAGACCTTCAGCTTGCGAGGTCCATCCGCAGTCGGGAGGAAAGTGTGCGCGGCAGGCCAAGGGTTCATTGCACGGATCTTTCGGTCGATCTCGTCGCGGGTCGCGGTCCAGACGATCTCGCCATTATCGCGCGACAGCTTGGGTGCATACGTTGCCGTCTCGTTATCTTGCGGAAGCCGAGGAGCGCGCCCTTGCTTGAGCAGCAGGAGCGCCTCGGAGAGCGCGCCGGGTGCCTGTGCTGCGAGCCGGTCATGCAGCGTGCCCGTGGTCTCGCGACGCCGGATCTTCAGTTTTTGCTGAAGCAAAATATCGCCGGTATCGAGGCCCTCGTTCATGTACATCACGGTCATGCCGGTTACCGCATCACCCGCCTCGATGGCAGCGTGGATCGGCGCTGCCCCACGATGCCGCGGGAGGAGCGATGCGTGGAGATTCAAGCAGGCAATGCTCGGCACGCGCAGGATTTCTCGCGGCAGAATTTGCCCATAGGCGATGACGACGATGACGTCAGGTCGGAGGTAGCGGAGTTGCTCGATCGCCGACTGTTCCCGGATTTTCGTCGGCTGGAAGATCGGCACGTGGTGCT
>DASVRY010000514.1:0-2814 GCA_036388395.1 Chthoniobacteraceae bacterium | reverse complement strand
GTCCTTCGCGTTGTTCATCGCGATGAGGCAATTGGTGTTGCAAGGGTTGCCAACCACGAGGACGCGGACGTCGTCGGCGGCATTGCGCTCGATGGCTTGTCCCTGGCCGATGAAGATCTTGCCATTGATGCCGAGCAGATCCTTCCGCTCCATGCCGGCCTTGCGCGGCACCGAGCCGACGAGCAGCGCCCAATTCACTCCGCGGAATCCTTCGTTGAGGTCGGCTGTGGCGACGACACGCTTGAGCAGCGGAAAGGCGCAATCGTCGAGCTCCATGACCACGCCCTCTAGTGCAGGCAGTGCAGGCTCGATCTCGATGAGGTGCAGCTCCACGGGCTGGTCCGGCCCGAACATGGAACCGGAGGCGATGCGAAAAAGGAGCGAGTAGCAGATCTGGCCGGCGGCTCCGGTGATGGCGACTTTGATGGGAGAATTCATGAGCGGTGGGCGTTGCTTTTGCAGGTGGAAAGTTAAGAAGAACCGTGAGCTTCACCAATTCAGCGGAGCTGGATCAATCGCCATTTTCTCTGAACGAGATGGCGTGTTGCTGCGGAGGCGAGTCTCAGGCCTCGCCCGGAGCGGCCCGAGGGAAATTAGATCCGAGCGTTGGTCTCGATCAGTTTCCTGATGCGCTGCATCCGCGCTACGAGTTCCGGGTCGTTCCGCCAGTCGCTGATGGTGTGTGCCAGGCGTTGGCTCCAGTTCGACTCGCTCACCGCTCCGGGCACATTGAAGCGCTGGCTGGTGGCAAAAAGGTCCGTGATCATGGCCACTGCGAGCCAGGAATTCGCCGCGAAAAGCGCCCCGAGGAGACGCTCGTGCACGGTGTCGTCGAACGGCGTGATGCACGGCACTTCGAAGCCCGCCCAACTGGCGAGCATCCGCAGTTCGCGCCAAGCCTCATCGCGCGATGGCGCCAGCTTCGGATCGCCGGATTCGGCCGCTTCGATCGCGGCCATACGGCGATCCCAGTAGCCACGGAGCGGCTCGTGGTCGTGCGTGCCAAACGTGGTGATCGAGAGACGCGGATACTCTTCGCCTTTGGTCAGAGTTCCATCGGCATTCGTTTCCCAGATCGGGATCTTGAAGCCGGGAATATCCAGCGAGGCGAGGCTTGGACGGACGTAATCCGGCACAACTCCCAAGTCCTCGCCGATGAGGCGATGCTGGCCGGTCTCCTCGAGAAGTATGCGGAGCAGCTCTTCACCATGCTGCCGGTTTGCCGCCTTGCCCTCAGGCGTTTCGTCGTCGTGCTCGTGAAAGCGTGGGAGTTCGCCCCCCGTGCGCTCAAGGGCTTCGGCACGAGTCAACGGGAGAAACTCCGCGTTGAGCTGCGGCCGCCACGGGAAGCCGTAGATGCGGTAGAAGCCAAGGATGTGATCGATCCGGAAGAGGTGAAAGATGTCGCGCACGCGGCCCACACGCTGCCGCCACCAGGCGAAGCCATTCTTTCGCATGGTCGACCAACGATAAAGCGGCACTCCCCAATTCTGTCCCCACTTTTGAGTAAAGGCGTCATCGGTAAACAGCGGCTCCGGTGGCGCGCCTCCGCTCCACCGATGATCGAAGACGTCCGGCTCAGCCCACACATCGGCGCTGTAGTAGCTGACGCCAAACGGCACGTCCCCCATGAGTGCGACACCTCGCGACTCAGCGTGGCTGCGTACCTCTATCCATTGCGTCCAGGCAATCCATTGCACGTATCGGCGGAAACGGAGCTCCCGCTCGACGCGGCGCCGTTTTTCCGGTGCCTGCCGCGAGACCCACACGCGGGCACGGTAGGGCGTTTGATGTTCCTCCTGCCACGCGTCCCACCGTTCACTGCCAGCATTTTCCTCCATGAAAACATGGAAGAAAGCGTACGGCTCCAGCCAACCCTGCTGGGCGACGCAGAAATTCCGAAAGGCACGCGCGCGCTGGTTGCTCTTTCGGAAGGCATTCCGCTGGAAGCAGTCGTAGGCTCGACGGAGGAGCGTCCATTTCAGCGACTTCACGAGTGGATAAGCCACGGGACCGCCGCGCAGGATGTCGAGATCGGTTCCGGCGGTGAGCCGCGCCAGATCGTCAATCGCGAGATCCTCCATCTGGTGGAGGTCGATCGTCATCGGATCGAGTGCGACAGATGAAATCGCGTTGTAGGGCGAGTTGTCGTTCCCCGTTTCGTTGATCGGGAGCAATTGCACCACGCGAAAGCCTGCGTCTGCAGCCCAATCAACAAACTCACGCAACGCGCCGACGTCTCCGATGCCAAGATCGCGCTCCGTGCGGAGGGCGAAAAGCGGGGCGAGAATTCCTGCGAGTTTGCGTTCCGGCGTCAGCTCCACGGCGACCGAGGCAGAACTATTCACGCGACTCTTGCCGTGCTGCGATCGAGGACAAACTGCGCGATCTCGCGCCCTGCGTTTGGCCGACTGAGGCGACGAATATTTTGCTCCCAAATCCGCCACTCAGAAGCGTCCCCGGAGAAGAGTCGCTGAATGGTCGAGGCGAGCGCATGCGGGGTGGAACAGAGAGCGCCGCAGCCGTTTTCAAAGAGCAGCCTAGCATTCCCCTCCTCCTGCCCGGGCACCACCTGCGTGATGAGCATGGGCGTGCAGGCGGCGATCGCTTCCTGGACCGTGGCGCCGCCGGCTTTGCCAATGAGCAGGTGATGGCTCATGACGAGTTCAGGCATCCGGTCGGTCCAGCCGAGGATCTCCACGTCGCGGTTGGCCGCTTTCGCGATCTCGCGGAGCCGTTGGATCAGGGCCTCGTCACGACCTGCGGTGACGGTGAAATCTATATCTGTGAGTTTCAGCAGCTCCTGCAAAATCG
>DASVRY010000513.1:0-5567 GCA_036388395.1 Chthoniobacteraceae bacterium | reverse complement strand
TGGCGGCGGACCCGAGACGTGGGGCGCTGGTGCGGGCGCGGGCGGTGGAGAGAAGAGCTTCGCGTGCAAGTCGTCGATCCGCTCATCCAGCAAATGGACGAGTTCATGCACGCGCTGCTGGCTGCGACGGATTGCGTCCATCTCGAGACGGGCCTCTGGGTTCATGGACGTATGGTGCCCGTGCAGCTGTCTTTCACCTAATCGATAATTGCGATTAGATCATTGATTTACTCGATGCTCCTGCCGCACCGTCTCGGAGTGCTGAACGTCCACCATCTGGAGCTTTTCTACTACGTGGCGCGAGCGGGCGGCATCACCGCGTCTCTCGCAACCATGCCCTACGGAATCCAGCAACCAGCGATCAGCTCGCAGCTGACCCGACTGGAGGAATCCGTGGGGACCCGACTCTTTCAGCGGAAGCCCTTCTCGCTCACTCCCGCAGGACGCGAGATCTACGAGCGCATTGCGCCATTCTTCGGCAGCCTGAATCAGCTCACGGGCTCGGTCCGAGACGAAGCCGCGCAACACCTTCGCCTCGCGGCGAGCGCCAATGTGCTCCGCGAGCATTTGCCCGGTGTGTTGAAGCAGCTCGCGAACGCAATTCCGGAGCTTCGTCTCACCTTGCGCGAGGCAGCTCAGACCGAAGCCGAGCGGATGCTGCGTGAGCACGAGATCGATCTGGCGGTCGCGCTGCTCGAGCGGAAGCCGGCAGGCGGGCTGCGATCAGAAGCGTTGCTCCAGCTCCCCATGGTGCTGCTCGTTGCTGCGAATGCACCGTTCAGAACCGCGGCCGAGGTGCTGCGGAGCGGCGCTGCCGGCACGCTTCCGCTGATCAGCCCGCCTTCCGGCGAATTCCTTCCGCGAGAATTCCAGGCGGAGCTCCAGCGCCGTGAGCTGAGCTGGCCGGCCCGCGTCGAGGCGAGCGGGCTGGAGTTGATCGATGTGTATGTGGCCGAAGGTTTTGGCGCGGGAATTTCGCTGGATATCCCGGGCTTCGCCCGCCTTGCAGGAGTGCGGGTGCTGCCCCTGCGCGGCTTTCCAAGGCTCTCATTTTGCGCGCTCTGGAGCGGACGCCTGCCCGCCCTGGCTGCGCGATTCCTCGAACTGGCGCGGGTCCGGGCGCGAGAGCTGCGGACGCAAGCTTGAGCGGTTTAGATCAGCGCCGTTGCGAGGCCGAGGAAGGTTCCCATGCTCACCACGTCGGTCGCGGTGGTGAGGAAGATGCTTGAGGCGGTTGCTGGATCGGCACCGAACTTCTTCAGCGTGAGTGGGACGAGCGCGCCGCTCACACCCGAGATCACGCAGGAGCAAATCATCGCCATGAAGACGATGAGCGCGAGCATCGGCGCGGCGGGATTCTTTTGCAGCGAGGCGTAGATGAGCATGCCAAGGCCCGCAGTGACGCCAACCAAGGCACCATTACACAGTCCGAGGAGCGCTTCTTTTCCGACGAGGGTTCGGACGCGTTCCGGAGTCAGCTCTCCGAGTGTGATGCCGCGGAGCGTCACCGCGAGGGCCTGACATCCGGTATTTCCAGACTGGCCCGCGAGCACGGGCAGGAAGACGGCGAGGATGACGATCCGGTCGAGTGTGTTTTCGAAAATCCCGACAACAGCCGCAGCGACGAACGCGGTGAGCAAATTCAACTGCAACCACGGATGGCGGAACTTCAGGCTGCGCGTCCACGGAGTGGCGAGCCGCTCCTCGCGTTCGACACCGACCATGGCGCCGGGCTGCGCGCTCATCTCGATCGCCTGCGCTTCGAAAAGCATCTGCCCGCGCACGAGTCCGATGAGTCGTCCCCCAGTGTCGCAGACCGGGTAAACAGGAAAGTGCCGCGTCACCGTCGCGCGCATCGCTTCCGTAAGCGTCATGTTCGGCTTTAGCGCGAAAGGGTTGCGGATCATGATCTCCTCCAGGCGCTGGGTCGGACTGCCGAGAAGCATCTCGCGCATCGCGACGACACCGAGCAGACGCTCCCCTGCATCGACCACGAAGGCGTAGGTGACGAAGGCATGGGCGACGAGGGCGCGAAGGCGTTCAGTCGCTTCCGCGATGGTCGTTTCTGGGCCGAAGACCGCCAGCGGCGGCTCCATCAATCGGCCGAGCGAATCTTCAGGATAGGCGCCGTTCGCAAGCCACTGCCGGCGATGCTCGGGATGTGCAGCCGCGAGGATGAGCTCGCGCCGTTCCCGGGGGAAGCAACTGAGCAAACCCTGCCGCGTGACTGGATTCAGAGTCTGGAGGACCGCCTCCACAAAAGCGTCTGGATGGCTCGAGAGCATGGCCACGGCTTCTTTCGGGCTTTGCTCTCGAATCGCGGCTGAAACGAGTCGAACGTCGTCCGTCTCCACTGCGGAGCTTGCTGTTGGTGGAACGTTAGCATCCATGGCGCGCGGAGGGTAGGCAGCCGGTGGTGGTGTGGCAATCCGGAAGGGCGGCATACTGAAGTTCGCAGGGCCGGGAGCGGGCCGCAACGCAGTCATCCTGAGCGAAGTCGAAGGACCCCGTCGCGTCCCGAGCAACATTGCCTCAAGGGAAATCGCTGCCCGCCAAGGCTTCGCTGCTGGATAAGGGCTCCCCCTTGTGAGGGCGTATCGGTTGTGACTTGGGTCCCTTCAGAGGCGGTTTTCGCCCAGCGGCGGGGTTCTTCGACTGCGCTCCAGTCGCTAAAGCTCTCTCCGCTCCGCTCAGAATGACCCTGTGTTCGGGAGCGGTTCAGTGAGTCACGGTCCCCTCCCTGACCACCGCCCCATTTGCGGGTCAAGTATCCAGCCGAGCGTGGAGGTCTATCGGATCACAGCTTGTCAGCTCACGGGCCGTTCATATCCTGCCCACCAAACGACCATGCCGATCTACGAGTTCTTCTGCCCTGAAACGAACAGGATCTACAGTTTCCTTGCACGGAGCTTGAGCTACGCCGGCAAGACGCCGCGGTGCCCGGATGATCCGAAGCTGCCGATGGAAAAGATGGTTTCCTCATTCGCCGTCACCGGTCGGGCGAAGGAAAAGACGGCTGCACCGGGCGGTGACGCAGCGCTCGACGATCCGCGGATGGAGCGGGCGATGGCGGAGATGGAGCGGGATTTTGGCGGGATGGATGAGGAGAATCCGGACCCGCGTCAGCTCGCCGCGATGATGCGCAAGATGACCGCGCTCACCGGCGAGAAGATGCCGGAGACGATGAACGAGATGATCCGCCGCATGGAAGCTGGAGAAGATCCGGAAAAGCTGGAGGCGGAATACGGCGATGCGCTCGAGGATTTTGACCCCGGCGCTGGCGGCGGCGAGAAGGGCGAAGACGGCGGGGAAGTGAAGGCGAGGCGCCGGGCGCCAGCGACGAGGGATCCGGTGCTGTACGAGATGTCGGAGTACGTGGACTGACGGAAGAAGAAGGGGAGAACGCCGAACGCCGAACGTCGAACGTCGAACGCCCAACGCCGAAGTTCAGAACTCGCCCGCGGCGTCTCTCCTCCTACTTCGGCGTTCGATGTTGGGCGTTCAGCGTTCGACGTTTTCTTCTTCCGTCCTCGCCATTGCTCCGCCTCTTCGGCGGTGATAGACACAACGCACTTTTCGCCATGCCCAAAGACGTCTCGCTTCAGAAAATTCTCCTCATCGGCTCCGGCCCCATCGTCATCGGCCAGGGGTGCGAGTTCGACTACTCGGGCGTCCAGGCCTGCAAAGCACTGAAGGAGGAAGGCTACACGGTCATCCTCGTGAACTCGAACCCGGCCACGATCATGACCGACCCGGAATTCGCCCACCGGACTTACATCGAGCCGATCACACCCGAAGTGGTGGAGAAAATCATCGAGCGGGAGAAGCCGGACGCATTGCTCCCGACGCTCGGCGGGCAGACGGCGCTGAATTGCGCGATGAAGCTTTTCGAGAGCGGCGTGCTGGAGAAGCACGGCGTGAAGATGATCGGCGCGAATGCCGAGGCGATTCACAAGGGCGAGGATCGGCAGGCTTTCAAGGACGCGATGATCAAGATCGGGCTGGATATGCCGCGCTCCGGCACCGCCCACACGATGGAAGAGGCGCACGTGGTGCGGCGCGAGATCGGCACAATGCCGCTGATCATCCGCCCGGCGTTCACGCTCGGCGGTTCGGGCGGCGGGATTGCTTACAACAAAGAGGAATTCGAAACAATCGTGGCGCGGGGGCTTGATCTTTCGCCGGTGACCGAGGTGCTCATCGAGGAGTCGCTGCTCGGCTGGAAGGAATACGAGATGGAGGTGATGCGCGACCACGCGGACAATTGCGTGATCATCTGCTCGATCGAGAACTTCGATCCGATGGGCGTGCACACCGGCGACTCGATCACCGTCGCGCCCGCGCAGACGCTGAGTGACAAGGAATACCAACTGATGCGCGACGCTAGCTTTGCGATTATCCGCGAGATCGGCGTCGAGACGGGCGGCTCGAATATCCAGTTTGCGGTGAATCCGGACAACGGCCGGATGATCGTCATCGAGATGAACCCCCGCGTCTCACGCAGCTCTGCGCTGGCGTCGAAGGCGACCGGTTTTCCCATCGCGAAAATCGCGGCCAAGCTGGCCGTCGGCTACACGCTGGATGAGGTGCGGAACGACATCACGCGCGAGACGCCGGCGAGCTTTGAACCGACGATCGACTACGTGGTGGTGAAATGCCCGCGGTTCACCTTCGAGAAATTCCCGCAAGCCGACGCGACGCTCACGACGCAGATGAAGAGCGTCGGCGAGGCAATGGCGATCGGCCGCACTTTCAAGGAAGCGCTGCAAAAGGCGCTCCGGTCGCTGGAGATCAAGCGGTTCGGTTTAATCGGCGACGGACAAGACAAGGATGTCGATGATGAGACGCTCCGCCGCCGGCTGACCGTGCCAAATGCCGAGCGGATCTTCTTCGTCGCGCAAGCGCTGCAGCGCGGCTGGAGCGTCGAGGAAGTCTTCGAGATGACGAAGATCGACCGGTGGTTCCTGGAGAACATCAAGCAGATCGTTGATGAAGGGGAGCGGCTGGCCGAGATGCCGCTGCTCCGCGCAAAGAAGCTGGGCTTTTCCGATCGCCAGCTCGCGACAGCGAAAGGCAACACCGACGCCGAGATCCGGAGCCAGCGCGGTGCTGGCAAGGTGCATCCCACCTACCGCCTCGTCGATACGTGCGCGGCGGAATTCGAGGCTTACACGCCTTACTACTACTCCACCTATGGCGACGAGAATGAGCGGCGCGAGTCGGGCAAAAAGAAGATCATCATCCTCGGCGGCGGGCCGAACCGAATCGGGCAGGGGATCGAGTTCGACTACTGCTGCGTGCACGCGGCCTTCGCGCTGAAGGAGCTCGGCTTCGAGACCATCATGGTCAACTCCAACCCGGAGACCGTCTCCACCGACTACGACACCTCGGACAAGCTCTACTTCGAGCCGCTCACGCTCGAAGACGTGCTGAATATCTGTGAGCAGGAGAGCGAGGGGCTCTTCGGCGTGATCGTGCAATTTGGGGGCCAAACCCCGCTCAATCTCGCCAACGGCCTCGCCGAAGCCGGCGTGCCGATCATCGGCACCTCTCCCAAAAGCATCGAG